>JAENVU010000224.1 GCA_016650415.1 Acidimicrobiia bacterium | reverse complement strand
GGCCTCCTCGCGATCCGCTGCGTAGGGGGGCCGTCCGAGCGGCCACGAGGTCTGCACGCCGTTCGCGTACGCCTCGAGCAGCACCTTGACGTGCTCGGCTTGGCGCATGAGGAAGCGCATGTCGCCACGCACCTTGACCGTCCCGTGAAGCGCCGCGTCGATGGGGTCCTGCAGGCCCGCCGCGATTCCGTCGAACGCGGTCGCCGGGCCCCGGAATCGGTAGTCGAGCTTCACGGCAGGGTCGTCGCCTTCGACCTCGCGGTACCACGCACAGTGCCCGTCCTCGATGCTGACGAGAAAGTGGCGCTCCGATCCTTCCGCGACGTACGGAGAGGCCCCGTCGCCGTAGATCTCGATCTTGATCTGCAGTGCACCCGCGGGAAGGTTCTTCATGGTCGCGACGCGAGCGTTCATCGCGTCACGAACCTCCTCGTACCACTCGGGGGTGTATATATCCGCCATCGCAAGCCCCTCTCAGTAGCCCCGTTCCGCGACCACCGGGCTCGGTAATCCCAGATCCTCGGCGATGGCCTTGTACGCGTTGTACCCGCACGCCGCGTGGACGCCGCCGCCCGGGTACGCCGACGGACCGCAGAGATACAGGCCGCCGATCTCCGTGCGGTAGTTCGAGGCCTCCGGGAACGGGCGGTTCGCGCCGAGTTGATCGGGCGCGAACTCGCCGTTCGAGAAGTCGCCTTCGCGCATCAGGTTCTTCCGCTCCATTTGGTCCGGCGTATAGAGCTTGTGGGCGATGACGTTGTCGCGGTTCATGTTCGGCGCGGACTCGTGCCACACGTCGAGGAAACTCTCGTTGAACGTTTCCCGCACCTCGGTCCACTCCTCGGTGGTGAGCGCGCTCGCAACGGGGAGGAAGTACCAGCCCGTCGCCGCGTGTCGACCGGGCGGTGCCTGTGCCGGGTCCCAGAGGCTGTTGACCCAGGTGCCGGCGGCGGGCTTGGGAAGGCGTCCCATGTACGCGTCGCGGATGTACCGGACGGTGTCGTCTGGTCCGTCGAAGCCGACCATCGTGTAGAAGCAGCGGTCGATCTCTTCGTTCCACTGCGCCGACTTGTAGTGCGGCTCCTCGTAGAGGCAGAAGCACGGGGTTCCGAGAACGTGACTGGGGCCGTACCGATAGGCCCGTGCCCGCTTCACCCAGAGTGGACTGAGGTTGTCCTCGCCCACCATGTCGAGCAGCGTCTGGCGCAAGTCGGCGTTCGACGCGACGACCTTCGTTGCACGGATGTCACCCGCGCGGGTCTTGACGCCGACGGCTCGGCCGCCCTCCACGATGACCTGCTCGACCATGACGTTTTCGAGCAGGTCGACCCCCTCGCGGTAGCAGGCCTGTGTCATCGCCTTCGCGAGGGTGTGTGTTCCGCCGCGCGCGAGCTTCCAGTTGCCGAGCGTCCACATCACGAAGAGCAAGAAACCGGCACCCAGTCCTTGCCCGTCGATCGGGTATCCCCACTCGACACACGAGCGGTAGAGCAGCGCGCGCAGCTCGGGAGTCTCGAAGAACTCGTCGATCACGTGTTTCGGCGACTTCATCAAGAATTGTGCGCCGACCCCGAGGTCACCGAACGCGGCTTCGATCATCGCCCCCTGGTCGTCCAGGCCGGCGGGCTGCGGAATGTTGTAGAGCCCGACGGCGAACAGCTGCTCCAGCGCGACCGCGCGCTGTTTCAGTTCGACGTACGTGTCGGCGTCGGCCTTGGAGTAGCGGGCAATGCTCGCGTGGGTGCGATCGAGGAGATCGGGCCGGTGCAAGATCACCGGCGGACGTCCGTCCGCGAACGCGATCCCGGCCTGCGCCTCGGGCATGACCGTGCGCAGCCCGAGGTCTTCGAGTGCGAAGTCCTGGATCATCGGCATGATGTCGAAGAACTCCATGTACTGCGCGTGCATGTTGTGCCGATATCCGGGGAGCACCGGCTCCTCGGTGTTGATGCCACCGCCTTCTTCGTGCCGGCGCTCGATCACTACGGTCGAGAGGCCCGCGCGCTGCAAGTACGCAGCGAGACACAAGCCGTTGTGACCGGCGCCGATCACGATCGCGTCGTATGTGCGCGTCAACGTCGACCTCCTTCTGTGATCACATCGGTCGCAGACGGTCGTTCTCCGTTCGCCCCACCGCGGCGGCGCGGCGCGCCGAAGTCCGGCGTCTTGGCGCCCGACTTCGACCGCGCTTCGGCAGAGCGCGATGCGGCGACCGGAGTTGGCCGGGGCGCGGCGATTGAGGTTGGTCTCGCCGCGACAGGCAGAGGTCCCGCGCCGGAATCGGACACGACGGCCCGCGGCGATACGGCCGGTGTTCGCGCACGCGTCGCGACCGGCGGAGCCTCGGGCGCGGGCGCCTTCGATGCGCGGTGAAACACCCAGCG
>JAENVU010000223.1 GCA_016650415.1 Acidimicrobiia bacterium | reverse complement strand
GTGCGACCGCGCGCCGGGCGTCGATGTCGTCGAGCGGCGGGCGGGTCACGTTGACCAGCGTGTGCGAGATCTCCATCCGGCCATCCGGCTCGGCGACGATCGTCGCGTTCGGCGCAATCGACTTCAGCTTGTTCATGTCCTTGCCGCCGGAGCTGTGGGTGATGTCGATGTCACCGCTCTGGATGCCGGTGAGGCGGGAGGTGCTCTCCTCGTTCGGCTTGAAGTTGATGCCGTCGAGGTACGGGAATCCCTTGCGCCAGTAGTCGGGGTTCTTGACGACGGCGACGTCACCGGAGGTCGGGTCGAAGCTCTTGAGCTTGAACGGTCCCGTACCGATCAGCAGGGTGTCGCAGCCGTCTCCGGCGTTCAGTTGGGCGGGGGCGGCGATTCCCACTCGTCCCGAGGTCCAGAGGAAGGCGGGGAATGCCACCCATGGCACCGTGGTCTTGACGACGACGGTGAGCGGGCCGGTCACGTCGACCGAGGCGATGTTCTTGTAGACGAAGTTGAGCAAGATGCCCTTGCGCCACTCTTCGATGTTCTGCTTCACCGCGTCGGCGGTGAGCGGAGTGCCGTCGTGGAACTTGATGCCGTCACGCAACACGATGGTCCACTCGGTGGAATCGGCGTTGCCGGTGACCGACTTGGCCAGGTAGGGCGCGTACACGTCCGGGTCATCGGTCGGCTGGGTCAACGTGTCGTAGATCGCACTCACGACCATGATCGCCGAGATCGCAAACTGGCCACGCGGCGGGCAGAACGCCGTGGTCTTGGCCTCGAGCGAGTAGGTGACGGTGCCGCCGTACTGGGGCTTGCCGGCATCCGCCGTCGTGCCACTGGGCGTACTTCCTCCCTTGCTGCTCGAACCACCGCACGCGGCGATGGCGAGCGCCAACACCGTCAGCAGCGCAATGAAGAAGGGCGCTTTGTGGCGCGCTCGCGTGGTCTCTCGCACGGTTCCCCCCGATGGGTCGGCCCTGATGCGCCGACGTTCTGTTCGTTTCCGATGATGGATGCGGCCGGATCATGCCCGAGCCACGTGAAGTCCCGCAAGGTACGAAGTGCAGTCGCGGTTGTCAAACATCCTTGCCGGAATCCATCGGCGCGTGTGGTCATCCCCGCTACCTTTCGCGAGCGATGACCGAAACGTGGATCCGGCTGAACTCGAACGCGGTGATCAACCCGGCCGAACTCGTCTGGCGGGTGAGTCGCTCCGGTGGCCCGGGCGGGCAGCACGCGAACACGTCGGACACACGGGTCGAGGTGATACTCGACCTCCGCCGGTGCACCTCACTCTCGGCCTGGCATCGCTCGCAGCTCACGGCCCGATTGGGTCCGGTCGTGCGGGCGGTGTCGGCCGACAGCCGCTCCCAGGCCCGCAACCGTGAGGTCGCGCTCGAACGACTGGTGAGCAAGCTGCGAGCCGGGCTTCGGGTCGATCCGCCCCGCCGAGCCACGAAGCCGAGTCGGGGCGCCCGGGAGAACCGGCTCCGGTCAAAACAGCAGCGCGCCGACATCAAGCGGGGTCGGGCCCGGCCGCGTCCGGACGACGAGGTGTAGCTCGTGACCGTGGTTCGGGATGTCCTCCTCTGGTGTGCCGGGATCGCGCTGATCGTCGTCGTCGTCGACGCGGCAATCCGCACCTTCGTCTTGCCGCGCGGCGCGGTCGTGCGCCTGACCCGCGTGATCGCCGTCGGCGTCCGGTCCGCCTTCGACGTCCGGCTCCGCTTCTGTCGCACCTACGAACAGCGGGATCGGGTCATGGCGATGTATTCGCCGATCGTGCTGCTCGCATTCGTCACGGTGTGGCTGGCGATGCTCGTCGGCGCGTTCACGATGATCTTCCTGGCCGTCGACGGCGACGGAATCGCCGATGCGCTGACCACTGCGGGTTCGTCGCTGTTCACGCTCGGCTTCGAGCGACCGCCGACCACCGTGGGCACCATCGTCGCGTTCGGTGCCGCCTCGTTCGGGCTCGGGCTGGTCGCGCTCCTGATCGCCTACCTCCCGACGCTCTACGGCGCGTTTTCGCGGCGCGAGGTACTCGTCGCGTACATGGCGGCTCGCGCGGGGACTCCGGCCCGCCCGGTCGACCTCCTGATCCGCGCGCAGCGCATCGGTCGGCTGGACGATCTCGACGACCTGTGGGTACGGGCCCAAGATTGGTTCGCCGAGCTGGAGGAGACCCACACGTCGCTGCCGTTGCTCAGCTTCTTCCGATCACCGACCTCGGACCGGTCGTGGATCACTGCGGCCGGAGCGATCCTCGATTCGGCTGCACTCGTCAACAGCACGGTCGACGTGCCGTTTCAGCCCATGGCGGGCCTGTGCATCCGATCCGGGTTCACCGCGTTGCGGGCCATCGGCGGATTCTTCAACATTCCGAGCCCCGCCGACCCCCGACCCGACGATCGGATCACGATCGGCCGGGAAGAGTGGGAACGGGTGTGCGACGAACTCCTGGCGGCGGGAGTCCCGCTCAAGGCCGACCGGGATCAGGCGTGGCGTGACTTCGCCGGGTGGCGCGTCAACTACGACGTCGTCCTCGTGACGCTCGCCGGGTTGGTGCTCGCGCCGCCCGCGCCGTGGAGTTCGGATCGGTCGGTGCGCTTCCGGGTCGCGGCGACGTCGTGGGGCCGCCGGCGCCGATCGACGCCGGGAGTCTGACGATTAGGTCCCGAGGGACATCGTGTAGGTGACCGTG
>JAENVU010000222.1 GCA_016650415.1 Acidimicrobiia bacterium | reverse complement strand
GCCCCCGGCAGCGACCGCTTGGAACTGCTCACCCCGTTCGCGCCGTGGGACGGTCAGGACTTCACCGGGCTGCGGGTGCTGATGAAGGCCCAGGGCAAGTGCACGACCGATCACATCTCACCCGCCGGGAAATGGTTGAAGTACCGCGGTCACCTCACCAACATCAGCGGGAACTTGTTCATCGGCGCGAACAATGCGTTCACGCCGGGCGAGTCGGGTATGGGGATCGACACCCGTGACGGCAGCACGGTTGCGCTGCCGGACCTCGCGAAGCGGTACAAGGACGCAGGCATCCCCTGGGTCGCGGTCGGCGACGAGAACTACGGCGAGGGTTCGTCGCGTGAACACGCGGCGATGGAACCCCGGTACATGGGCGCGAACGCCGTCATCGTCCGGTCCTTCGCTCGCATCCACGAGGCCAATCTCAAGAAGCAGGGCGTGCTCGCGCTCACGTTCGCCGACCCCGCGGACTATGACCGGATTCGCGTCGATGACACCGTCGACATCGTCGGATTGTCCGAGCTTGCGCCCGGTCAGCCCGTCAAGGTCGTCCTGCACCATGCCGATGGCACCACGGACCAGATCACCACCACGCACACCATGTCCGAGGAGCACATCTCGTGGTTCAACGCCGGCTCAGCTCTGAATCTGTTGGCCGCCCAACAGGAGTAGACCCGTCTGATTCGGACGCCTCGTCGCCGCGCGGCCTCGAGCGCTGGGGCCGCACGATGGTGCGGCGCCGGTGGTGGGTGATCGGCACGTGGATCATCGTCCTCGCCGTGCTCGGCACGATGGCCAAGGCCGAAACCAACGTGTTTCGGGATGTGTTCACCGTTCCCAACACGAACTCCCAAGCGGCGACCGACCTGCTCGCCCAGCGCTTCCCGGCGCAGCAGGACCCGACCGCCACGATCGTGGTGTCGGTCGACACCGGAACCCTGACGACCCCGCAGCGCACCGCCGCGATCACGAAGGCAATTGCCGCGGTCGCCAAGTTGCCCGGTGTCGCCGGCGTCACCGATCCGCTGAGCGGTCCGACCAAGCGGGTCTCGGCCGACGGCCGGATCGCGGTGGCGACGGTGCGGTACACCGGACCGATCTCGGCAGTGCCCAAGAACGCGTTCACATCGTTGGAGTCGACGATGGCGACGGTCAAGACCACCGGGATGACCGCGGATCTCGGTGGCCAGGTCGTCGACATCCAGAACTCGCAGGCGTCGAGCGCGGACATCTCGGAGGCGATCGGCCTGCTCGCCGCGATCATGATCCTGCTGTTCGTCTTCGGATCCATCGCCGCCGCGTTCATGCCCATCGGCGTCGCCATCTTCGGCGTGGGGATGGCGACGGCGATCCTGACCCTCCTCGCATCGAAACTCACGATCGGTACGGTGTCGCCCGCGCTCGGGTCGATGATCGGTCTCGGCGTCGGAATCGATTATTCGCTGCTCATCGTGAGCCGGTATCTCCAAAATCGTTCCGAAGGCATGGACCACGAAGCCGGGGTCGGCAATGCCGTCGGCACGGCGGGCATGGCATCACTGTTTGCCGGGTGCTGCGTGGCCATGGCGCTCGCGGGGCTGGCGCTTGCCGGTATCCCGTACGTGCGCACGCTCGGCCTCTCCGCCGGCCTGTTCGTCGTCGTCATGGTCATCGCCGCACTGACGCTGCTGCCGGCCGTGCTCGGTGTCCTCGGCCCCCGCATCGAGGCGCATCACCGCGACGTCGAGGCGGCGGAAGAAGCCGGGGGCATGTGGTATCGATTCGCGCACCTCGTGGCCGACCATGCGGTGCTGTGTCTCGTCTCCGCATTGGTGATCCTCTCGATCCTGGCCTCGCCCCTCATCGATCTGAAGCTCGGCTTCGCCGACGACGGCGACGCGCCGACCTCGCTCACGCAGCGCCGCGCGTACGACCTGGTGACCCAGGGCTTCGGCACCGGCGCCAACGGCCCACTCCTGGTGGCCATGGCGTTGCCGAACCCGACGCCGCAGAACGAGGCCGCGAGCCTCGCCGCGGTCGAGAAGCTGGCGGGTGCGTTGGGCACGGCTCCCAACGTGGCGTCGGTGACGCCGCCGATCCCGAGCCCGACCGACAACGCCGCGATCATCCTGGTCACGCCGAAGTCGGCGCCGAACGCCGCGTCGACCCAGGCGTTGGTCAAGACGTTGCGGAGCTCCACGATCCCGGCCGCGACCAACGGGACGGTGCTGGCCGATCAGGTCTTCGTCGGCGGTCAGACCGCCACGCTGATCGATGTGGATCACCGGATCGGTGAACGGCTGCTGCTCTGTATCGGAGCCGTGATCCTGGCGGCGTTCCTGCTGTTGATGATGGTGTTCCGCTCGGTCCTCGTGCCGCTGACGGCCGCGGTTCTCAACATGTTCTCGATCGGTGCGGCCTATGGCGTCATCGTCGTCGTGTTCCAATGGGGCTGGGGCCGCTCGCTCATCGGGATCGACCAACCGGTGCCGATCGTCGCGTTCATTCCGCTCATGATGTTCGCGATCCTGTTCGGGCTCTCGATGGACTACGAGGTCTTCCTGCTCTCCCGGGTGCGGGAGGAGTATCTGAGAAGCGGTGACAGTCGCGAGGCCGTGGCCATCGGTGTGGCCAAGACGGCTCGGGTCATCACCGCCGCCGCCTTGATCATGATCGCGGTGTTCCTCTCGTTCGTGCTCAGCCCGGAACCGACCTTGAAGATGATGGGCATCGGTATGGCCGCCGCGGTGCTCGTCGACGCGACGGTCGTGCGGTTGTTGCTCGTCCCGGCCTCGATGGAGTTGCTCGGCAACGCCACCTGGTGGTTGCCGAAGTGGCTCGACCGGATCCTGCCGCACCTCAACGTCGAAGGCAGTCCGGCGCACACCGCGCCGGCGGTCAAAGGTTCCGCTCGCATGAGTGTGCAGGGTGTGGGGGTGGAGTCGGACCGGACGGAGGCCGACTCCACCACTCACGACGCGGTCGAGGTCTGAGTCAGGCCGACCCGTCGAGCCAAAGAATCGTTCCCGGCTCGACGTCGGTCTCGGTGACAAGGGCCCGCAGAGCTTGCGCGATCCGGCCGATGGCGCCGCGGCGGTGGCGCGGAAAGCCCCTCGGATGGACGAGGATCAACCCGCGGTGCGGTCGAGGTTGCTCGGCCCGCCACGCGGTCTCGACCGCGACGAAGTCGGCGATATTTTCGGTGACGACGCATCGCTGCTCGAGCTGGGCGTGGACGAACACCTGGTCATCGGGCAGGCCTCGCAGCTCGGGTACTTCCTGAATCGCGATGGCATCGATGCCAGAGTCACGAAGAGACTCGGCAATCGCGGCCGCGAACATTTCGTCGATCAGCAACCTCACGCGCGGAGGTCGGCCCGACGGCGGGCGGCATCGCCGGCGAGCGTGGCTGCATCGAGGTTGAGATCGACGCGGGCATTGACCTCGTCGGGGTAGGCAACGAAGTAGCTCTCGGCCACGCGGACCTGCACCTCCGATATTGCGAGGTGCTCAGCGGTCCTCCTGATGGCGTTCTTTCCGTTGTCCGTTGCGTAGTCGCGGAGCACCGCGATGATCTCCCAGACGTCGGGGCCTCCGGCGAGCCCGGCGCGCCGTCCGGTCGGACCGTCGCGGAACGTGATGCCGGGATGTTCGGCCATGCGCATCCCTTCGTCGACGAGGCGCACGACGAGGCCCGAGGTCGGTTCACTGGTTGTCGCAACCTGACTGCGCACACGCTCGGCCACGTCGTCGGGGAAGCGAATCGACAGGGGAGTACTCATGCACTACATCGTAGTGCGCATCGGTGCCAGTCGGCGTTCAGACCGCGCGGAGCTGCGCGGCCGTGGGCTCGGCGCAGCAGAACCACGACTCGGAGAGTCGCGGCGCGTCGGTGATCGAAGCGGTGTCGACCGCGGGGAGCTCGACGAGGGCACGGAGTGCATTGAACACGTCGCCCGCGGGGTCGTCCGCGCCACGCTCGACCACCGCCGCGAACTCGTGCGCGAGCTGATCGATCGGCGACGTCCACCCGTAGGACAGGGACTCCGGGTTCCACTCGCCGAGGCCCTCGATTCGCCCGACGAGCAGCGAACCTTCGGGCACGAGGAGCCGGATCGAGAACTGCACCGGATCGACGTTGCCGATCAGATCGTGCTCGGCCACGAAGTCCAGGATCGCCCGGATGTCGTCTGCGGTCGACCACGGGGTGAAGGGCAACCAGGTCGGGCGGGGCTCGATGCCGGCCGCTCGGAGGATCGCAATCGCGCGGGCGCCGTCGGCGGCGGTGTGGCCTTTGTCGAGCTCGGTGAGGATCGCGTCGTTGACCGATTCGAACGCCGAGATGACGAAGAGGCACCCGTGTTCGGCCATCCAGGGCCAGATCGATTCGTCGCGCAGGATGTGTTCGACCTTCACCGTGCAGTCGAACGTGATGAGGGGATACGCCGCGTGGACAGCCTCGACCACTCGCCGGGCGTGGTGGACGCCGTTGAAGAAATCGGGGTCGCCGAAGGTGACGTGGCGGGCGCCGTCGTTCACCTGCTGCTCCACATCGGCGAGCACGGTCTCGACATCGGTGATGCGGATCCGACCGTCGTAGACCACGGGGACGGGGCAGTGGCGGCACCGATGGACACACCCCTGGGACGCTTCGACGTACGCGATGGGGAAGCGTTCGCCGTCGCGGAGGAGGTGGGCGTACTGGTCGGGCGCTGGGAGCTGCTCCCGCGCCGGGACGGGCATCGGGACTTTGACGGTCGGGTCGTCGTCGATCCAGCCGACCACGGCCGAGACCGGATCCCGGCTGACGAGGGTGGTCGCGAAGTCGGAGCACATTCCTGCGTAGAGGCCGAATCCGGCGAGCGGACGGTCGACGCGGGACGCGATCTCGCGGGCGAGCCGGGTCGCGGTGTGCATCGGCACGGAGATCGCGACGCGATCCGCCCAGTCGACGAGGGTCTGGTCCCAGTCGTCGATCGCGAGATCGAGGAGGCGAACGTCGTGGCCGCGCTCGGAGAGCGCCGCCGCGGGGGCGGCGATGCCGAGCGGTTGGTGGCCCAACTCGTAGGTCGAGATCAGCAGGACGTTCATCAGTCGACGACGATACTGAGCGGAGCCGCTCATCGGCTCAAGGACCGTTCCGGAAACTGGCAGTGCAGTCCGGAAATGCTGCGGGGTAGGACCGGCCTGGGTTTGGCGATTGGCGCCGCGGCCGTGTCGGCCCTGATCCCAGGGCAGGCGTCCAGTTCGCAAGCGCTGGCGACCAACTCCGATGGGCAACATGTTTCGGTTCGCTCGATGAAGTCCTGGCGGTCGGCCCGCGCCACTGCCCCATTTGGCTCCTCTGGGCGCGGCTCGTCGCCCTATGTAGTGGAACACCAGGATTGCCATGGAAGCGCGTACCGAAGTAGCCCGGGTCCAGTGACGTTCGTCCTCTACGCGGCTGACGGTGGTGATACGAGCGGAGCGCATGGCGGCGCAGGATCGGCGGGTTCAGTCGCGGTCAACGTGTCGCCTGGGCAGCTCCTCGCGTACGCCGCCGGCTGTCATGGTCCAGGGAGCAGCGAGCCGCCGTCACCGTTCGGCGGTCCCGGGCCGGGTGGTGCGGGAACCGAGCGCGGGGGTGCGGGTGGAGGACCCGCAGAAGTTAGTACGACAAATCCTGCCCTCTATATCGCCCAAGTTGGTGGCGGTGGCGGTGCCGGCGCTGCTGGCCGGGCCGGTGGCGACGGCGACCATCCCGGCGCTGGGGGGTTGGCAGCTGGTGGGGTCTCGTTCTCGCCCGCGCGGGGCGGCGCCGGAGGGCAACCGGGCGGCGGAGATGGCGGACCGTTCGGGACGGGCGGCAATGGTGGGGAGGGCGGAGCGAAGCTCAATGCTCAGGTCGATGGTCTGGGCGGCGGTGGTGGCGGACAGGGATCGACCGGTGGAGGCGGCGGTGCGTACGGCACAGTGGGCCAGTCCTCCGCAGGCGGCGTTGGTGGCGGATCGAGCTACGTGCCGGTGGACTCTGGCTTTGTGGTCACGGTCGGAGGTACGGGACACGGGACACAACGCGACGGATCGGTCGACGTGGTCAGAGTGCGACCTATTGGCCGGGCTGGAACATCGCTCGCGGTGTCGCGACGAACGCAATCGGATCGGGAGGGTATGTGGTTGATGGATTTGGTGGGCTCCACGTGTATTCGCAAGGAGCGGACGCCAATCCACCATCGCCGAGCGCAGGGCCATATTGGCCGGGCTGGGACATCGCGCGCGATGTTGCCGTCATGCCCGATGG
>JAENVU010000221.1 GCA_016650415.1 Acidimicrobiia bacterium | reverse complement strand
GGTTGCCGGCGCGGCGTCGTGGACCGTGGTCGAGTACGGACTGCACCGTGGCGCGATGCATGAGCTGCGGGGTCGGGGGTTGGCGTCGGTCGAGCACCTCGGACACCACGCCGACGTCACCTACTTCTCGCCAGCCTCCAAGAAGCTCCTGTCCGCGACCGCCACGACCGCCCTCACCTACCCGATTGCGGTCGCGGTGGCGGGCCGCCGCCAGGCGACCGCCTATACGGTCGGGATGATCTCGATGTACTTCGGCTACGAGATCGCGCACCGGCGGACGCATACGCATCCGCCCCGTGGCCGGTACGGGCGATGGGCGCGCCGCAATCACCTGCACCACCACTTCGGCGCGCCGATGCGGAACTTCGGTGTCACGTCCCCGGTGTGGGACCGCGTGCTCGGCACCTACGACGACCCCGGTGTGGTGACGGTGCCGCGACGGATGGCTCCCACATGGATGCTGGACGAGACGGGCGAGCTCCGCTCCGAGTTCGCCGACGACTACATCGTCAAGGGCATTCGGCGGACCGAGGCGAGCCCGGTGGACAACGACCGAGACCGGGTCGACGCCTTCGCCAATATCGCTCCCGAGGCCTGACGAGGGTGTCGACTCGACCGCCCCCGGTTGGTGGGACGGTTCGTAGGCGGAGCAGCGTCTGCCGGCGGCAACTCCTGCGGGTGATCGTCATGGTCTCGGTGCTCGTCGTTGTGGTCGGTCTGGGATCTCCAGTGGGGGCTCAGCCGGCCCAACCCCTGTTGCGCAGGGCCCCGGACTCCACGACGTCGTCGTCCGACCCGTCCACGTCAACGACGACCCTGGCGGCGACCTCCACCACGACGACCCTGGCGGCGACCTCCACCACGACCCTCTCGACGCCGAGCACCACGGTTGCCGAAACCCGCCCGGACGAGCCGGTCACCACCACCACGACCAGCGGCGTCCCCGAGACCCGTCCTGCGATCCCGGCTGCGGCCGGCAAGACCGAGATCCCGGTCGGGTCGGTCCTCATCGCCGCGGGCGTGCTGGCGCTCATGGGTGTCCTCGTCGGGCTCGCGGTGCGGCGGCGATCCGATCAGCGGCCGGTCATGGGGCGGGGCGGGGCGGTCGGGGTCGGGGTCGGGGTCGGGGTCGGGGTCGGGACCGAGACACCGGAGGACACCGGGTGGGCCCGTAAGTCGGCGGACCGGTTCGACAAGCGCGTCACGCTGCAGTTCCTGCTGGCGGCGGGTGGTGCGCTGATCGATGCCGGCGACCCGGCGGACGATGTCGACCGTCGGGTGTCGCGCATCGCCCGGGTCAACGGCGTTGCCGATGTCGGCCTCGTGGTGCTGCCCAATGCACTGATGGTCTCGGTGCCCGGCGATCACCAGGTGCAGACCGAGGTGCGCGCCGCCGGTCGGGTGCGGTTGCGACTCGGTCAGATCGACGAGGTGTTCCGAGTCGTCGACGAGGCCGAACGCGGGAAGTTGTCACCCGCCGCCGGTCTCGCGGCGTTGGCCGAGGCACGACGGATGCCGCCGCTGTTCACGCCACTGCTGCGTCTGGTGGGCGCGACGCTCATGGCGGTGGGGCTGGTGCCGGTCCTGGGCGGGAGCTGGCTCGACCTCGTGGTGGCGGCGGCCCTCGGCCTCGGAATGGGGGCGTTCCAGATGGCGGCCGAACGTCGAGCCGACGCCGTCCGCGAGGTCCAGGCCTTCGTTCCCCTGCTGGGTTCGTTCGCGGTGGCCGCGGCGGTCTTTGCTCTCGGGCGCCTCTTGCCCGACCTCTCGGTGTTCGTGCCCTTGGTCGCGCCGCTGGCCACCCTCCTCCCCGGCGGGCTGCTCACCACTGCGGTGCTCGAGCTGTCGTCCGGCCAGCTCGTCTCGGGGGCCGGTCGATTCGCGTCGGGCATGCTGCAGCTGGCGTTGCTCGCCATCGGGATCGTGGCCGGCGCCCAGCTGGTGGGGGTGCCGGCCTCGAGCATCACCGACCCGGTCAGTGACCCCATCGGCGTGGCCTTGGCCTGGTTGGGAGTCGCGGTGTTCGGCGCCGGCGTGTTCTTCTTCCACGGCACTCGGCGCTCGTCGTTGCCGTGGATGATGGTCGTGCTCTACGCCGCCTACGCAGGCCAGATCGTGGGCGGAGTGTTCTTCGGCGGGGTGCTGTCAGCGTTCTTCGGTGCGCTGGCCATGACCCCGGCGGCCATGCTGGTCAGTCGGCGCTCGTCCGGCCCGCCGATGCTGGTCAGCTTCCTGCCCGGGTTCTGGCTGTTGGTACCCGGTGCGCTCGGGCTCGTGGGCGTCACGAAATTCCTGGGCGGCCAGCAGCTGGCCGGGATCAACGTGTTGGTGACCACACTCGCCACGATGCTCGGCATCGCGCTGGGCATCCTGCTCGGAACCGCCATCGGGACCCGGCTCCCGGAGCGGGTTCCCTGGGTGAGCTCGACCGACGCCTGAGGGATCTGCCACCGGTTCGGTCGACAGGTCGTGGACGGTCCGTGAACCGTCGGCTCAGAACTCGCCCTCACACCAGACGCGACCGGTGGTGTCGGTCACCGTCAGGGTACGGATGCGCGTCGCCGCGAACGGCGTGGTCGTGCCCCATGCACCCGAGGGTTCGGCGAACTTGAGGGCACCCAGATCCACCGTGGATCCGTCATCGAGCGAGGCGCGCAGGCGGTACTGGGGTGGCCCCGCGCTCGTCTCGTCCCACGCGCGCCAACGAGGCACTGAGATCAATACCCAGGAAGGCTCGGCGTCGTAGCGCCACGCTCGCCCCACATCGCGACCCGATGGCGTGATCATTGCGGCTTCGGTGAACTCGGTGGGTGAG
>JAENVU010000220.1 GCA_016650415.1 Acidimicrobiia bacterium | reverse complement strand
GATGGTGGCGACCGCGTTGCGATTCTCACGGGACGGCGCGAACCGTGGCGATCTCAAGATTGCGAGCGCGGCGCTGAAGGAGATGCGGTACGCGTTCTCGGTGTTCGCTCCGTATCGAGCATCACGGAAAGCGTCGATCTTCGGCTCGGCCCGCACGAAACCGGACGACCCGCTCTATGCCCAGACCCAACGACTCGCCACGGCGCTGGCCGAGATCGGCTGGATGGTCGTGACCGGTGCGGGCCCGGGGATCATGACCGCCGGGATCGAGGGCGCGGGCGTGGAGAACGCGTTCGGTGTGAGTATCCGGCTCCCGTTCGAAGCGACCGCGAGCGAGTTCCTCATCGACGATCCCAAGCTGGTCAACTTCCGCTACTTCTTCACGCGGAAGCTCAGTTTCGTGAAGGAGTCGGACGCGTTCGTGCTGTTGCCGGGCGGCTTCGGCACCCTCGACGAAGCCTTCGAGACCCTGACGCTGATCCAGACCGGCAAGGCTCAGCCGGCTCCGGTGGTCCTGCTCGACGTTCCGGGCGGGACCTACTGGTCCAAGTGGCGGGAGTTCGTGGAGAGCGAGCTGCTCGAACGCGGGTACCTCTCCCCCACGGACATGGATCTGCTGCTCGTCACCGACGACGTCGATGTCGCGGTGGCGGAGGTCCGGAACTTCTACGCCAACTACCACTCGATGCGGACCGTCGGCCGGGATCTCGTCCTGCGCCTGAAGCGCGCTCCCGACGAGAAGCAACTCGCCCGCTTGAACGCGGACTTCGCCGACATCGTCGAGGGCGGTGAGATCCGCGTCTCCGGACCCACTCCTCGGGAGGCTCGCGACGGCGACGAGGTCCACCTCGATCGCGTGCTGCTCCGCTTCGACCGATACCACTGGGCCCGCCTCCGTCGCCTGATCGACGCGGTCAACCAGTTCTGACCCGACTTTTGGTCTGCAGGGGTGGGAAACACTCCACGCTGGGACCAACGGTCGATGCGGCGGGTCAGCGGCGCGGCTTGCCCTGGCCGATCATCGGGGGTGCTGGACCGAGTAGTCCGCTTCTACGGTCCTTCGGAGAATCCGCCGTCGGGGTCGAGGGCTCGGATCGCCCGTTCGATCGCGCGACGAGCCTTGAGCATCTGCTTCTCGACTGCGATCGCCTCCTCGTCGCCGTTGGCCGCGGCTTGCAGCGCTTCGTAGGCGCGGTCGCGCAGATCCGTTTCGATGGTGCGCAGCCGTTCGGTGAGGTCAGTCAGGTCCAAGGCGGTCCTCCAGGAGTTCGGCCGGATGACGGACATCCAGTCCGGCGGCGGCCAGGTGCATCGCGCAGCCGGGGTTGGCCGACGCGACGATGAACTGATCGGTACCCGCGGCCGATCGCAGCGCGGCGACCTTACGGTCCCGGACGGCGTTCGAGAGGTCGGGCTCGAAGACGGAGAAGGCGCCGCCCGCACCGCAGCAGAGACCGTCATCCGCGGTCACGCGCACGTCGTAGGCCGCGCCCAGAATCTCGCCGACCGCCAGGTGGGTCTTCTGGACGTGGCGGAGGTGACACGGATCCTGCACGACGACCGTGGGCCCTCCCGGTCGGGTGGTGACCCCGCGGTCGCGTACGAAGCTCGAGAAATCGACCACTCGCTCGGAGAAGGCCACGGCTTCCGGCGTGCCGAGCAGCCGCCCGTAGTCGAGCAGCGCCGCCCCACACCCGGCACTGTCGACCACGATGGGCGCGGTGCCCGGGAACGCGCGCATCACGCGGGTGGCCAGCCGGACCGCGTCGTCGTGCCGGCCCGCATGAATGTGCAACGCGCCACAACAGTCCGCGCCGGGGTCAGGGAGCCCGACGCGCGCACCGGTCGCGCGCATCACCCGCAGCGCGGCGCGGTGCGTGTCGCGCTGCCAGGCGTCCATCACGCATCCGGTGAACAGGAACGCGTCAGGTGCAGGATCGGAGACCAGCGGCGCCGGAGATCGGAGTGGGAGCAGCGGGAGACCGAACCGCTTCGGAACGAGGCGCGCCCGCTGCGCGACCGCGGTGAGCCGGGTCAGGCCGGCGAGGACTCGACGGCGCGGGAGCACGCCGCGGTATGCGATCGTCTCGATCACGCGTCGAGGCCACGGCCGTTCCGGCGCCTGGGCGCGGCGCGTGTCCTCCATCAGATGGCCGAACTGCACACCGGACGGGCAGGCCGCTTCACACGCGCGGCACTGGATACAGGTGTCCATCGACTGGTGGAACGTCGCGTCGACCGTCGCCCGGTTCTCGCTCACCGCGAGCATCGCCGCGATCCGCCCACGGGGCGACGTCAGCTCGTCGCCGGTGACGCGGTAGGTCGGACAGTGCGGCAAGCACAGGCCACAGCCGACGCACGCGACGAGTTCGGATTCGTCGAGCCGGAGCTTCACGCGGCGACTCCCGCCTGCGGCTGGGTCGCCAGGACCCGGCCCGGGCTCAGCTTCGCGGTCGGATCCAGGAGCTGACGGAGTCTTCGCTGGACCGCGGCCGCGGGCGGCTGCATCCCGAACGGATCGAGGGTCGGCGCGCCGGCCTCTCGGAGGAGCCAGCCACCCTGAGCGGAGGCCAGGCGGCGCGCCCGACCCAGATCGGCCTCGGTATCGGTGGCAACGTGCACGGTCCCGACGCGGAGTTCGGCGGTCCACCGCGCCCCGAGGTCGGTGAGACCATCGGCGATGGCCGCGATGCGCGCGGGCTCGATCGCGATGCGACCCCGGTGCGGCCCGGCCGGCCGGCCGGGGATCGCCGATTCGACGAGCGGCGTGAGCGCGGCACTCCGGGCTTGTTCGGTCAGGTCGGGCGCATGCCCTTCGAGGAGGACCGTGGTGTTCGTACCGTCCCAGAGCAGCGCGCTCGGGCGGAACAATGCCGCGGCGACCTCGCTCGGGTCCTGAAGGGTTGTGAACCATTGCCGGGCGGCGGCAATCGGGCGGGTGCGCAGGATGAGCTGCACGACGACACCCAGCGTGCCGAATGAGCCGACCACGAGCCGAGGTATGTCGTAGCCCGACACGTTCTTCACCGTCGGCCCGCCACCGCGTACGACCCGCCCGTCGGCCAGGATCATCGTGGTCTCGAGCAGGTGGTCACGCAGCGGCCCGACGCCGAGTCGTCGAGGACCCGACAGTCCGGACGCCACGATTCCGCCCAGGGTGGCAACCGGGTCCCGCGGGTCGAGCGGACACTCCTGCCCGTGCTCGGCGAGCGCCGCTTGCAGTTCCGCGAACGAGGTTCCGGCATTGACCTTGACCGTCATGTCGGCGGGTTCGAAGCCGACGACCCCACTCGGGACCCGAATCGTGGTCGCACCGATGACTGCCCCACCGAGTTCGGCGTGGGTCCCGGCGCCGACGGCCACGACGGTATCGGCCTCGGCGACCTGATCGGCCAGTTCCGCCCAGGGCGCGCGGTCGGCCATCAGATCCACCCGCCTTCCGGGACCTGCTGGATCTCGCCGCAGCGGCTCCCTTTGGGCAGGATCTTGTCCGGGTTGGCCAGGCCGTC
>JAENVU010000219.1 GCA_016650415.1 Acidimicrobiia bacterium | reverse complement strand
GGTGACTTCGAACTTGCGACCGTTGACCTCGACCGTGAGGGTCTGCTTCGTCGGCGCCTCGGGCGCGTCGCCCTTCGCTCCCGCGTCCGACACGAGGCCGGACAGATCGACCTCTTCCTCCAACCAGCGGGTGGAGTGGGTGCCCGCCGCGAAATCCGGGTGCGCGAGCACGAGCTCCGCGGCGGGAACCGTGGTGTGGATCCCCTCGACGTGGAGTTCCTGCATCGCCCGCAGCATCCGGTGCCGGGCCCGATCACGGTCCGCGGCCCAGACGACCAGCTTGCCGACCAGGTTGTCGTAGTACTGCGAGATGGTGTCGCCGGATTCGTATCCGCCATCCCAGCGGACACCGGGCCCGGAGGGAAGATCGAGCGCGGTCAGGGTGCCCGGCGAGGGAAGGAATCCCTTCGCCGAGTTCTCCGCGTTGATCCGCACCTCGATGGAGTGGCCGCGGCGCTCGATGTCGTCCTGGGTGAACGAGAGCGGTTCGCCCGAGGCCACCCGGATCTGCTCGGCGACCAGGTCGAGCTGGGTGACCATCTCGGTCACGCAGTGCTCCACCTGGAGTCGGGTGTTCATCTCGAGGAAGTAGAACTCGCCGTCCTGGTAGAGCATCTCGACGGTGCCGGCATTGACGTACCCGGTGGACTGGGCAACCTGCACCGCCGATTCGCCCATGGCCCGACGGATGTCCTCGGTCAGGCCGGGGGCGGGGGATTCCTCGACGAGCTTCTGGTGGCGACGCTGCACGGAACAGTCGCGCTCGCCGAGCCACACGGCGTTGCCGTGAGTGTCGGCGAAGATCTGCACCTCGATGTGGCGCGGCCGGGTCAGGTACTTCTCGAGGTAGGCCTCGGACCGGCCGAAGAAGGCCAGCGCCTCGCGTGCGGCGGAATCGAGCGCCGACTGCGCGTTCTCGGCATCGTGGACCACCTTCATGCCCTTGCCGCCGCCGCCGTACGCGGCCTTGATCGCCACCGGCCACCCGACCTGCTCGCCGAATGCGATGACGTCGTCGACGCTGCGAATCTCCTCGAGCGTGCCCGGCACGCTCGCCACGCCGCCGCGGGCGGCGGCCTTGCGGGCCGAGATCTTGTCGCCCATGACGTCGATCGCTTCGGGCGGCGGGCCGATCCAGGCGACACCCCGACGAGTGATCTCGCGGGCGAAGTCGGCATTCTCGGCGTAGAAGCCGTACCCGGGGTGCACACCGTCGGCCCCCGAGCGCTCGATGACGTCCAGGATCGCCTCGGTGTTGAGGTAGCTCTCGGCCGCGGTCTGGCCGCCGAGGGCGTACGCCTCGTCGGCGTATCGCGTGTGGAGAGCCTCGCGGTCGAGTTCGGAATACACGGCGACCGTTGTGATCCCAAGTTCGCGACAGGTGCGCATCACTCGCACAGCAATCTCGCCGCGGTTGGCGATCAGGATCTTCTGGAGCACGGACGTTCCCCCGCGATGGCCGGTTGACAGAACGCCGTATCCTACGGGCCGTGGTGGAGCCCGAGGCCAGTTCGACCCGGTTCGGGGACATCCGGTGGCTCACCGAGGTCGACTCCACCAACCGGTACGCCCTCGACGAGGCCCGGGCGGGAGCGGCGGCGGGACTCGTGGTGGTCGCCGACCATCAGACCGCGGGCCGGGGGCGACTCGGCCGGGTCTGGGTCGCGCCGCCCGGAGCTTCGCTGCTGGTGTCGGTGCTCCTGCGCCCCGATCTCGCCCCCGACCAGCGGCACCTCGTCGTGATCGCGGCCGCGCTGGCCATGGCCGAGGCGGTGCACGCGGAGACCGGCGTTCGTGCCGGGCTCAAGTGGCCGAACGATCTCCTCGTCGGCGACCGCAAACTGGCGGGGATCCTCGCCGAGGCCAGTGGCGACGCGGTGGTCGTGGGTATCGGGGTCAACCTCCACTGGGAGGACGTGCCGTCCGAACTCGCGGAGATCGCCACGGCCTGCAACCTCGAAGGCGGACGACCGACGACGCGAGAGGCGGTCCTCGCCGCCTTTCTCGCGGGCTACGCGATTCGACTGGACGACCCGACGGGGACCCGAGCCGACTACGAGCGCGGACTGGTGACGCTTGGTCGTCGGGTCCGGGTCGAGCAGTCCGGTGGCGTCGTCACCGGGCTGGCCCGCGGCGTCGATGGTGCCGGTCACCTGCTGCTCCGATGCGACGACGGGACGACGGCAACCATCGCCGTCGGGGATGTCGTACACGTGCGGGCCGAGGAGACGCCGTAGAGACGCAGGCGAGACGTGTCGTCGCCTACGGGTCCAGGTCTCGGGCGATCAAGGCAGTGAATGCCGTCCGCAGCGCCTCGGTCACGGGACCGGGCGCCTGGGGGAGCGCCGTCCCGTCCACGTGGGCGATGGACTGGACTTCGCGAGTGGTCGACGAGAGAAAGGCTTCGTCGCCGTCGCGTATCGCAGTGAAGGGCAGGGCCGTCTCGCGGTGGGGGATCCCCTCGGCGGCCGCCAGCTCCAGGACCAGGGCGCGGGTCACCCCGAGCAGACATCCCGAGTCGGCCGGGGGCGTCTGGAGCTCGCCCGCCGTCACGACGAACACGTTGGAGCCGGTCGCCTCACAGAGCTCGTCGCGCGTGTTCGCAAAGATGGCCTCGCCGGCGCCGTGTTCGTGGGCATACGCGAGGGCGCGCACGTTGTCGGCGTAGGAGATCGTCTTGAGTCCCGCGGTCGCGCCGCGTTCGTTGCGAGGCCAGGGGACGGTCACGACATCGGCCGTCGGTGGCCAGGGCGTGAGTGCACTCGCGGCGACGACGACGGTCGAGGGAACCAAGGCTCGCTCCGAGCCGAGCGGTGCGGGTCCGCCGGTGATGGTGATTCGCAACCGTGCGTCGACGAGCGCGTTGGCGGCGATGATCTCGTCGGATTGCTCGCGCAGCATCGCGATCGCCGGCACGCCGAGGCCGAGCCCGGCGGCGGAACGTTCGAGCCGCTCGAGGTGCCGCCGCCACGCGAACGGGACGCCCCCATAAACCCGCAGGGTCTCGAACACGCCGTCGCCGACGAGCAGACCGTGATCGAGGGGTGAGATGGCAAGGGTGTCGGCCGGCCCGACGACACCGTTGACGCAGACGATCGGTGATGCGGTCACGGCTGGGCCGACATCAGCAGCGGCTCGGAACGTTCGCCCGCGAGCATGAGCAGGCGTGCGGATTTCAGTTCGGTCTCGGCCCATTCCGCCGCCGGGTCGGAGTCGATGGTGATCCCAGCCCCGACGCCGAAGGTGGTGGCATCGGGCGTACACGTGAACGTTCGAATCGTCACCGCGAGATCGGCGCGCCGGCGATCGGCATCGATCCATCCCATCGTGCCGCAGTACAAGCCGCGGCGGACGGGCTCGAGATCCTCGATGGCTTGCATCACCCTCGGTTTGGGTGCGCCGGTGATTGACGCCGGGGGGAACGTGGCTCGCAGCACCTGGCCGATCCCGATCCCGGGGGCGAGCCGGCCCCGCACGGTGCTCACCAGGTGCACCAGGCCGGGGTGGGTCTCGACCCGACACAGTTCGGGCACGCGAATCGTTCCGGGGACGCACACTCGTCCGAGGTCGTTGCGGGCGAGGTCGACGATCATGACGTTCTCGGCGTGATCCTTCTCGCTGGTCCGCAGCCGATTCGCCCGCGTCGCCGTCCCTTTGATCGGCCGGGTCTCGACGCGGTCGCCGTCGATGCGCAGGAACCGTTCGGGAGAGGCCGAGACCACGGCGAGACCACGTCCATCGCGCCAGAACGCCCGATGGGGTGCGGGGTTCCCCGAGGCAACCGCATCCCACAACGCGATCGGGTCGAGATGAGGACCGGTCAGGCGCCGGGTGAGATTCACTTGGTACGCATCGCCGGCCCGGATCAGTTCGTGGATCTCCCGCACGCGCTGCTCGTAGTCGGACCGCGTCATGCTCGAACTCCACGGCGGGCTGGGATCGAGAGCCGGCGCCGCGGCGGGTGCTTCCAGGGCGGCATCGAGCGCCCGGCGTTCGGGACCCGCGCCGTGGTGGGTGACGGTTCCGTCGTCGCCGATCTCGGTGCGCGCCGCGAACCGGATGAAGTGGAGATCCGGGACATCGGTCCGGTCGTGCGGGGTCGGGTGCAGCCGTTCGATCAGTCGTCCGAGGTCATAGCCGGCAACGCCGGCCCACCACCCTGAATCGATGGCATCGAGGGCCGGGAAGACCCCGGAATCCTCGGACTGGGGGCCGATGGCATCGACCATGCCCGCGCCGATGACCGTGGTGGTGCCGTCTCGGACCACGGTGGCGGGCAGAGAGGGCGGGAGTGCCGCGAGGACCGAGGCGTAGGTCATCGGATCGAAGGCTAGGCGTCGCGTGTCCGAGACGCCCGCTGAGAAAACCGGGCACCGCCGCCGATCTCGGGGGTCAGGCCATTACCATCGAGGAGCCGTGGCTCTCACCCCCGCCTTCTGGCGAGTCTTCCGGCGTCGTTTCCTCACTTCGTGCCTCGCCACGTTGCTGGTCATGGTCGCGAGCATCGTGTACCTGAACACCCAGGTGAGTGCGAAGTTGCGCGCGACTAAGAAGGTCACGGTCACCTTCCCCGCCGGACCGGCCGAAGGCGGGAACTACCTCATCATCGGTTCGGACTCGCGTGACTTCGTGCAGGATGCCGGTCAGGCGCAGGCATTCGGGACCAACGCCGACACCGGCGGCAAACGGTCGGACACGATGATGGTGCTGCACCTGGATCCGTCGCAGCATTCGAGCCTGCTCGTGTCCTTTCCTCGCGACCTCCTCGTGGACATCCCGGGCCAGGGTCAGGGACAGATCAACGCGGCCTTCAACGACGGCCCCCAGAAGGTGGTCGAAACGCTGAAGCAGAACTTCGACGTCGACGTGAACCACTACGTCGAGGTCGATTTCGCGGCGTTCGTCAGCGTGGTCAATGCCGTCGACAAGATCCCCGTGTATTTCCCGGCGCCGTCTCGTGACAAGTACTCGGGGCTCAACATTCCCGTGGCCGGTTGTACGGCCCTCGACGGTGATGCCGCGCTCGCCTACGTGCGGTCGCGTCACCTCGAGGTCCTGGACGCGAAGACTGGCCAGTGGCGCGATGCCAGCCCCCGCGCCGACCTCGATCGGATCCAGCGGCAGCAGGACTTCATTCGGAAGTTGGCGGCCCGGGCGTCGGCGAAGGCCGGCGAGAACCCACTGACCGCGATCGACATCGCCGATGCCGTCGTCTCGAAGTTGACGGTCGACAGCCGGTTGAGCCAGGACGACATCCTGCGCCTGGTCCGCACGTTCCGCAACGTCGACCCGACCCAGAGCGGCGCGCTCGAGATGGTGACGCTCCCGGTCGAGGCCTCGACCTCACAGCCGGGTCGGCTCGTGGCCCAGCAACCCGAGGCCGACGCACTGCTGGCCCGCCTCCGGGTGTTCGGCGCGGATCCGGCGGCGGCCGATCAGAAGGTCCAGCCCGTCGACGTCACCGTCGGCGTCCTCAACGGTTCCGGGGTCGACGGTGCCGCGGGCAAGGCGCTCGGACTGCTCCAAGAGCGCGCGTTCGCGCCGGGCACCCCCGCAAACACCGACATCACCGACACGACGCTGGTGCGCTACGCGCCGAACAACCTGGCGAAGGCGGAGTTGGTCAGCCGATTCCTCGCCGGGGTCGGGAAGCTGGTTGCGGATCCCTCGCTCACTGATGTCGACGTGATGATCGTGATCGGCAAGGACTGGCGAGGCGTCCATGGGCGGGACAAGGCCGCGAAACCGGCGACGACGACGACCACGACCGCCGCGGGGAAGAAGTCGACGGGGACCACGGCACCGCCGGCGGGCCCGGTCTGCTGAGGCGGCCGGCGGGATCTTCGACGGAAACCCCCACCTCTCCGGGGCCCTAGAATCTTCCGATGCCTACACTCCTAGTGACCGGCGCCGCCGGCTTCATCGGCTCGAACTTCGTGCATCACTGGCGTCGGCAGCATCCGGGTGATCCCATCGTTGCTGTCGATTTGCTGACCTATGCCGGGAATCGACCGAATCTGGCAGATGTCGAGGACGAGATCACCTTCCTCACCGCCGACATCGGCGACGCCGAGGCCATGCGTTCCGCGCTCGAAGACCACCAGGTGGACATTGTCGTGAATTTCGCGGCCGAGTCACACAACAGCCTGGCGATCCTCGACCCCGGGCGGTTCATGCGCACCAACGCCCTCGGTACTCAGGTGCTCTGCGATGCCGCTCGCTTGGCCGGGGTCGACCGGTTCCATCACGTCTCGACGTGTGAGGTCTACGGGGACCTGGCGCTCGACGATCCCGGCGCGTTCAGTGAGGAGTCTCCGTATCGGCCGCGCACGCCGTACAACGCGTCTAAGGCCGCCGCCGATCACATCGTGCGCGCCTACGCCGAGACCTTCGAGTTGCCGATCACGATCACGAACTGCTCGAACAACTACGGACCCTTCCAGTTCCCCGAGAAGGTGATCCCGCTGTTCGCGACGCGCGCGATCAACGACGAATCGCTCCCGCTGTACGAGTCGACGGCGAATCAACGAGAGTGGCTCCATGTGATGGACCACTGCCGAGCGATCGAACGGGTGCTCGAATCCGGGCGGGTCGGCGAGACCTACAACGTGGGGAGTGGTGTCGAGGCCAGCATCGCGGAGATCGCCGATCTCGTGCTCGATGCGCTCGGCAAGCCCCAGTCGTTGAAGACGATCGTGCCCGATCGACCCGGGCATGACCGCCGGTACCTGCTCGACAGTTCGAAGATCCGCCTCGAGCTCGGGTGGAAACCCGAGATCGAGTTCGACGCCGGCGTGCGCGAGACCGTCGAGTGGTATGCGGCGAATCCGGAGTGGTGGCAGCTGCTGTTGGATCGAGCCCCAGTCGTGGAAGACGCGTGGACGAACCCCGCGAAGCAGTCGTGAAGGCAGGAGGAACGTTGTGAGTGATGTCGCAGTCATCGGTGCGGGGTACGTCGGCCTGACGACCGCCGTGTGTCTGGCCCACCTGGGCCACGACGTCGTGTGCGCCGACATCGACGCCGAGCGGGTCGAACGGCTCAACAAGGGTGAGGTGCCCATCCTCGAAGAGGGACTCCCCGAGCTCCTCGCCGAAGGATTGTCGTCCCGGCGTCTACGCTTCGTGCTCGGAGCGAAGAACGCCGCGAGCATCTCGAGTTTCGTGTTCCTGTGCGTCCCGACACCTCAGGGCGACGACGGGTCGGCCGACTTGTCGTACGTGGATGCCGTCGCTCGTGAGATCGCCTCGGTCCTGCGGCCGGGGACCGTCGTCATCAACAAGTCGACGATGCCGGTGGGCTCGACTCGAATGGTGCAGCGGGTGCTGGCCGAGTCGGGTGCGCCGCCGGAGGAAGTCCTCGTCGCGTCCAACCCCGAGTTCCTGCGCGAGGGAACGTCGATTCGCGACTTCCTCGAGCCCAACCGCGTGGTCATCGGGTGCACCGATACCTCGGTTGCGGTTCGAGTCTCGGACCTCTACAAGAACCTGAACGCGCCGATCCTGGTCACGGACCCGGCATCGGCGGAGATGATCAAGTACGCGTCTAACGCGTTCCTTGCCACCAAGATCTCGTTCGTGAACGCGATTGCCAACTTGTGTGAAGCGGTCGACGCGGATGTCCGTGAGGTCACACTCGGAATGGGATACGACCAGCGCATCGGGTTCGAGTTCCTCCACCCGGGCCCCGGCTACGGAGGGTCGTGCTTCCCGAAGGACACCCAAGCACTCCTGTACGCGGCGCGCACGGCCGGGTGCGACTTCTCGCTGCTCGAAGGGGTCGTCCAGGTCAACCAGGAGCAGCACGAACGGATGGTCACCAAGCTCACCGCGCTCGTCGGAGGATCCCTGAACGGCGTGACGATCGCCTGCTGGGGCCTGACCTTCAAGGCCAATACCGACGACCTGCGGGATTCGCCGGCGCTGATCATCGCGCGTCGACTGATCGAGGAGGGCGCAATCGTGCGGGCGTACGACCCCGCGGCGGGGGAGCGGGCGGCGGACATGCTGCCCGGCCTCGAGTTCGTCGCCGACCCCTACGAGGTCTGCGCGGGTGCGGCGGCCCTGACGGTTTTGACCGAATGGGACGAGTTCCGCTGGATGGACTTTGACCGGGTGGCCGAAATGTTGGAGAGTCCGGTCGTGCTCGACACCCGCAACCTGCTCGATCCGACCGCGCTTCGCCGTCACGGCTTCACCTACGAAGGTGTGGGCCGCTCGTGACCGAGTCGCCTCGGCGCAGCACCGATGCTCGGGTCCCGCGTGCCGTGGTCACGGGCGCGGCGGGATTCCTCGGTTCCCACCTCTCCGAGCGCCTCGTCGGCGCCGGGTGGGACGTGGTGGGTCTCGACAACCTCCTGACCGGGAGGATGGAGAACCTCGAAGCACTCTTGCCCCATGAACGATTCACGTTCGAGCACTACGACGTCACGAACTTCGTCGATGTGGCCGGGGCCGTCGACGCGGTGCTGCATTTCGCGAGCCCCGCGAGCCCGGTCGACTACCTCGAATATCCGATCAAGACGATGAAGGTCGGCGCGCTCGGTACCCACAACATGCTGGGGCTGGCACTCGCGAAGGGCGCCAAGTTCTTCCTGGCCTCCACCAGCGAGGTCTACGGCGACCCGCAGGTACATCCCCAGACCGAGGACTACTGGGGCCACGTCAACCCGATCGGACCGCGCGGCGTGTACGACGAAGCCAAGCGGTTCGCCGAAGCACTGACGCTGGCGTATCACCGCAGCCATGGGCTCGATGTCCGCATCAGTCGCATCTTCAACACCTACGGCCCGCGGCTGCGCCCCGCCGATGGCCGCGTGGTCTCGAACTTCCTGTTCCAAGCCATGCGGGGTGAGCCACTGACCGTCTACGGCGACGGCAAGCAGAGTCGGTCGTTCTGCTTCGTGGACGACGAGATCAGCGGCATCGTCGCGTTGCTCGACTCGGACTACGTCGGACCGGTCAACATCGGCAATCCCAATGAGTTCACGATCCTCGAACTCGCCGAGACCGTCATCGAAGTCACGGGATCGACCTCGAAGATGGTGTTCGAAGACCTGCCCGTCGACGATCCGACGCAACGCAAGCCCGACATCAGCCTGGCGCGATCGCTCTTCGACTGGGAGCCGACCGTGCAACTTCGTGAAGGACTCGAACGTACCTGCCTCTGGTACAAGGCCGAACTCGAGGCTCGAGGTGAGTGACGCCCCGATGCCGGCACCGACGTATCGGAAGCTGTCGGTGATCGTCCCGATCTTCAATGAGCGCAACACCGTGGTCGAGATCATGCGTCGCATGCGGGCCGTGGAGTTGCCCATCGAGCGCGAGTTCGTCCTCGTCGACGACGGAAGCTCCGACGGCACCCCGCAGGTGTTGGCCCAGCTGGGTGACAGCACGGTCCGCGTGGTCAAACACACCGCGAATCAGGGGAAGGGCGCCGCGATCCGGACCGGGCTCGAGCACGTCACCGGCGATCTCGTCCTCATCCAGGACGCGGACCTCGAATACGACCCCGAGGACTGGCCCAAGTTGCTCGCGCCCATGTTCCGCGGCAAGGCGACCGTGGTCTACGGCTCTCGGTTCACCGGTGAACGCCGGAACATGTTGTTCCTGCACTGGATGGGGAACCGCGTGCTCTCGCTGGTCACGAACGTGCTCTACAACACGACGCTCTCGGACATGGAGACCTGTTACAAGCTCTTCGATCGTCGGGTCCTCGAGGGCATCACGATCCGCTCGGACCGCTTCGACTTCGAACCGGAGATCACCGCCAAGATCCTGCGCAAGGGCGTGCGTATCTACGAGGTGCCGATCTCCTATACCGGCCGCGAGTTCCACGAAGGCAAGAAAATCACCTGGCGGGACGGCTTCGCTGCGCTCGTCGCGCTGGTGAAGTTCCGCTTCGTTCGCTGATGGTCGACACCCCCATCGCGTGGGCCGCGGTGGTGATCAACTACGAATCCGGCCGCGTGCTGATCGACGCCGTGCGCGCGCTGCGCGCCGACGTGAGCGCGGGTCCCGTCGAGCTGGTCGTCGTCGACAACGGATCCACCGACGGTTCGATCGATGCACTGCGGGCGGCCGTCCCCGATGTCACCGTGCTCCAGCCGGGTGCGAACCTCGGCTACGCGCGCGCCGCGAACCTCGGGATCGCCGCGACCAGCGCGTCGATCGTCGGCGTCTTCAACCCCGATGCCTTCCTCACCCCCGGTTCTGCCCGAGCGGTCATCGACGCATTCGCCGCCGATTCAGACCTCGAGGTCATCGGGCCTCGGATCGACAACCCCGATGGCTCGGTCTATCCCTCCGCCCGGATCGCACCCGGCCTCGTCGTGGCGACCGGTCATGCGCTCCTGGGATCGCTCTTCCCCCGCAATCGGTTCACCACCGCCTACCGCCAGCTGGACGCCGAGGCCGGCGTCGCCCGCGACGTCGATTGGGTGTCGGGCGCCGCGTTGTGGTTCCGGCGCGAAGCCCTGGACCGCGTCGGAGGATGGGACGAGCGGTACTTCATGTTTCTCGAGGACATCGACGTGTGTCGGGAGATTCGCGAGCACCAGGGTCGGATCCGGTTCGAACCGGACGCTCGGGTCACCCATGTGGTGGGGACGAGCAGGGCGGGTGCCCCGGTTCGGTCCGTCGTGCGGCACCACCGGTCGGCCTACCGCTATCTCGACAAGTGGTGGGCGGGTCCCCGACGGTTGGGTCTGCCCGTCGCCGCCGTGTTCCTCACTGGTCGGGCCGCAGTGGTTGCCCTCAGCACTCGCCGGACGGAGCGGGCCGGGACGGAGCGTCCGAAAAGTTCGGACGCCAGCGGGTAGCCTGACGCACGCCATGGCCAAGCCGAAGACCAGCAAATACGGTCGCGCTCGAGTCCGTTCGAAGGTTCGTCGCCCCAAGCGCGCCGGTGCCTCTCGGGCATGGATGCTGACCACGATCGGGCTCGTGCTCGTCGGCACCCTGCTCGTGTTCCTGAGCTACGAGGACCGCGCCGCCGCCAAGC
>JAENVU010000218.1 GCA_016650415.1 Acidimicrobiia bacterium | reverse complement strand
GCTCGGCTTCTCCGAGCGTGATGCTCTCGCCGGCTTGCTCGTCCTGGGTCATCCCGTGAAAACCTTCACCAAGCTCACGCGGGCACCGGTCTCGTCGTTCACGACCGTCGACCGACTCGACGGACCGACGTTCGGATGAGTCCCGTCGTGTGGGGGCGAGACCGGGGAGGCGCAGCCGGCGGCACGCGTGTGAGACTGCGCGGCAATGCGCTTTGACCCGGAACCGCAACCGATCACCGAGACCGACGTCGAGATCGCGGCGGCGTTGGCCGAGGTCGACACGCCACCACTCCTCGCCGCGGTGGCGTGCCTGACCGGAGACTTCTCGATCCTGCGTGACGACCTGCGGCCGACGGCCGCCGAGTCGTTCGATCCAACCGCCGGCATCAGCCCCGAACAGGCGACCGCCGCGCGCCGGCTCGCGGCGGAGACCCTCGGCCGCTACCGCGACGCGGGCAACGTCCCGGCCCCGCCGCCGGATGCCGAGACGATCCGCCGGACCTTCGAGTTTCTGGCCGGCGCGCCCGTCGAGGACGACTACGCGACCTTGATGACCGAAGAGCTCGCGATCGACGGCGTCGACCGGCGGGCGCCGGAGTGGACGGTGGACGGGTTGGCGACCGGTCGGTCGTTCCGCGTCGGCATCATCGGCGCCGGGATGTCCGGCATCGTCGCGGCCCATCGTCTCGGCCAAGCCGGGGTCGAGTACCAGGTCTTCGAGAAGAATGCCGACGTCGGCGGAACCTGGCTCGAGAACCGGTACCCGGGCTGTCGGGTCGACGTGCCGAACCACTTCTACAGCTATTCGTTCGCCCAGACGAGCGAGTGGCCGCAACACTTCTCGACCCAGCCCGTACTGCTCGACTACTTCCGCGCGTGCGCCGACGAGTTCGGGATCCGGCCGCAGATCCGGTTCGAGACCGAAGTCGTCGACGCGGTCTGGTCGGACGAGCACAGTGTGTGGAACGTCACGGTGCGCGACGGCACGGGTGCGATCGAGGCTCACGAGTTCGACGCGTTGGTGAGTTCGGTGGGCCAGCTCAACCGGCCGAAGATGCCCGACATCCCCGGCGTCGACCGCTTCGCGGGCGATGCGTTCCACTCGGCGCGCTGGGATGAGTCGGTCGATCTGACCGGGAAGCGGGTCGCGATCATCGGGACGGGAGCCAGTGCCGCCCAGTTCATTCCGGTGGTGGGGGAGGTGGCCGGTCACCTCACCGTGTTCCAGCGGACGCCGCCGTGGCTCCTCGAGTCACCCAACTACCACGACGACCTCCCGGTGGGTGTGCGGTGGTTGCTGGATCACGTGCCGGGCCTCGCGCACTGGGATCGGGTGTGGATCTTCTGGCGATCCCACGAGGTACTGGTACCGATGGCGGCCGTCGACGAGTCCTGGGATTCGCCGAACTCGGTCAGCCTGATGAACGACCTCGTGCGCGGCGTCTTCACGGAGTACTACAAGGCGCAGTTTCCGGACCCCGATCTCTTCGCGAAGCTGCTGCCCGACTATCCGCCGTTCGCGAAGCGGTTCGTGCGCGACAACGGCATCTGGGCGCGTACCTTCGCCCGGGACAACGTCGAACTCGTCGTCGATGGAATCGCCGAGATCACCGAGCGCGGTGTGGCAATGGTCGACGGGACTGAACACGAGTTCGACGTGATCATCTACGGCACCGGCTTTCAGGCGTCGAGCTTCCTGACACCGATGACGGTGCGCGGGGTCGGCGGTCGGGACCTGCACGCCATGTGGGACGGCGAAGCCCGGGCGTACCTCGGGATGACGATTCCCGACTTCCCGAATCTGTTCCTGATGTACGGGCCGAACACGAACATCGTGATCAACGGCAGCATCATCTACTTCTCCGAACTCGAGGCGCGCTACATCGTCGAGAGCGTGCGGATGCTGCTGGAGCGGGGTGCGGTGTCGATGGACGTGCGGCCCGAAGTGCACGACGAATACAACCGCCGCGTCGACGCCGCGAACACGCAGATGGCATGGGGCGCGGCCGGCGTCAACACGTGGTACAAGAACGCCTCGGGTCGGATCACCCAGAACTGGCCGTTCTCCCTACTGGAGTTCTGGCAGCGGACCCGTCACCCGGATCCGGACGATTACGTGCTGCGCTGAGGGTGCCGCGGGCACGAGGGATCGGCGCGTATGGTGCCGACTTCACGAGACGAATGGAGTGCAGCGTGAGTGATACCGGGAG
>JAENVU010000217.1 GCA_016650415.1 Acidimicrobiia bacterium | reverse complement strand
TCCTTGGCGTAGTCCTTCGTGATGTCGAGGTGTTGGCGGAGGACCTCGGTGATCTGGTTCCCGATCTTCATGACCGGGTTCAGCGACGTCATCGGGTCCTGGAACACCATGGCCATCTGCGCGCCCCATAGGGAACGGAGTTGCGCATCGGAGGATTGGACGAGGTCGTGGCCCTCGAAGAGTGCCTGGCCGGAGCGAACGACGTTGTTGCGGGGGAGCAGGCCCATGATGCTGCGGGACAACACCGACTTCCCGGAGCCCGACTCGCCGACGATCCCGATCGTGCGGCCGCGTTCGAGGGTGAAGGTGACCCCGTCGACGGCGCGGGCGAGGCCCCGAGCGGTCTTGAAGGCCGTGCGGAGGTCGCGCACGTCGAGGAGTGGCCCGTCGAGCGGAGCGGCCTCGAATCGTTCGTTCCCCAAGTTGGAGCGACGGCGACGAGGGGTCACAGGGCGCTCTCCCGCACGTCGAACTTCGCCCGCAATGCGTCACCGAGGTAGTTGAGCGCCATGACCGTGATGAAGATCACGAACGACGGAATGAGCACGATGTAGGGCGCGTCGGTGAGGTCCTGGCGACCGCCGTTGATGATGGAGCCCCAGGTGATGGTGTCGGAGCTGACACCGGCACCGACGATCGCGAGGCTCGCCTCGGCGACGATGACGACCGCCATTCCGAGCAGCGCGATGGAGAGCATCGCGGGCAGCACGTTGGGCACCAACTCCCGCACCATGACCCGCCGGTGCTTCGCGCCTTGAGCACGCGCCGCAGTGACGAACTCGCGTTCGGCCCAGGACAGGGTCGAGGCCCGGGCGATGCGGGCGATGACCGGGATGGACACGATGGCCAGGGCCAGCGTGACCCACCAGAGTGAGTTGCCCATGAAGGTCACGATCGAGATCGCGAGGACGAGGGGAGGAAAGGCGAGGAAGATGTCGGTCGTCGACCCGAGCACGGCGCCGACCTTGCCCTTGTAGTAGCCGGCAAGGATCCCGAACAGGCCGCCCACGAAGAACCCGATGAGGACCGAGAAGACGCCGATCGTCATCGAGGCGTACGCGCCGTTCGCCACGAGCGAGAGCGTGTCGCGGCCGCTGCTGTCGGTTCCGAGGAGGTGACCGGAGGAGAACGGAGCCAGTTTGAAGTCCCCGACGTCCTGATTCGGCTTCGGGAGGCCGGGAATCTTCTGATCGGTGACCGCGCCGGTGATGGCGATGGCCACGAGCAGGACGAGCCAGACGACACAGAGCCATCCCGCGACCCCGATGGTCTTCTTCTTGGCCGTACCGGCATCGTCGACGGCTTCGACCGCGGCGATCATGATCGTGGAGGCGTCCGGCGGAACGTCGTGGGTTGCCTCGTCGGCCGCGAGGGCGCCGACGAGGTCCTGCCCGGCGTCAGGCGATTGCTCGGGCATGGCGAATCCGGGGGTCGAGGACGGTGTACAGAATGTCGACGAGGAAGTTCACGAGTACGTAGATCACCGCGATGATGGCGATGATGGCCTGGGTCTCGACCGCTTGGGTGCCGAGAATGGACCGGACGAGTTCATTACCGATGCCGGGCAGGTTGAAGATCTGCTCGACGACGATCGCGCCGCCGATGAGTGCACCCACGTTCAGCCCGGCGACGGTCAGGAGCGTGAGGCTCGATGGTCGGAACGCGTGACGAAGCAGCACCCGCCGAGCGGGAATGCCTTTCGCCTTGGCAGTCGTGATGAAGTCTTCCTGCAGGGTGGCGATCATGTCCGACCGCAGCAGCCGCATGTAGACCGCGATCTGGGCGACCGCGAGGCTGATCATCGGGAACAGCATCTGGGTCCAGTTGTCGCTCGAGAACGGACTGAGGGGGAAGTCCCCGACGCCGATGTACTGGGTGGGTATGCCGAGGTTCGGATTGTTCGCCGCCCAGATCTGCAACAACAACGCGGCGAGGAAGGCCGGCATCGCGAGCATCGCGAACATGGTCATGTTCGTGAGTCGATCGAAGATCGACCCGTTCTTGTACGCGGTGTAGATCCCGAGGGGCAGGGCGATGAGCAGGGCCAGCACCTGGGCATAGATCATCAGCTCGATCGAGACGGGCAACTCTTTCTTGATGATCTCACTGACCGGCGTGCCCGTGGTCGCGTTGTTCCCGGTGCCGGTGTACTTCTTCCCGAAATCGCCGGTGGCGAAGTCGCCGAGCCAGCGGCCGTACTGGACGAAGAACGGGTCCTTCAGATGGAGCTCCGCTCGCAGCGTGGCCTTGGCCTCCGGGCTGCCGAACGGGGCGATCTTGTCGACGACGTCCGATCCCGACGTCGTCTCCTGAAGCTTCAGCATCGAGAAGGACAGGAATGTGACGACGAGGACGACGAACAGCAGCCGGATCAGTTTGAAGAGCGCGGTTCTCATGGTTCTCCCTTCGAACTGTCCGGCTCGCCGTTCGTCGTTTCGATCCTCGCTTCCTTACTTCGACTCCCAGAGACCCACGGTCTGGTGGATGCCCGCGAGCATCGGGACCGGCTTGACCTTGCCGACTGCACCGGTGGCGTCCGGCAGGTTCGGGCCGTTGACGCCGTGGATGTTGGGCTGGGTGGCGACGAACCACTGGGTGTACCAGGTCCAGAAGTTGTACACCTGGTCGGTCATCCGCTTGTTGAAGGTCTCGTAGGCCTTCTTGCGCGTCGCCGGGTCCGAGGAGGTCCGGCCGTCGTCGAGCGCCTTGTTGATGATCGGGTCGTCGAGGTGGTTGAAGTTGACGACCGAGCCCCCGTAGAACCAGACGTACAGCGTGTCGGGGTCCTGGCCCGGGTAGTTGCGCCATCCGAAGGCGTCGATACCGCCACCGATGGCCTGGCTGATGATCGTGGCCTGGTCGACCGGCTTGGGCAGGTTGACGGTGATACCGACGATCTTGAGTTGGCGCTGGACTTCCTTGAAGAGGTCCTGGACCGACTGGTCGAACGTCGACTGGATGGCGAACTCGAACTTCCCGCCGTGGGAGGCCTTGACCTTTGCGACGAGCTTCTTGGCCTCGGCGATGTTCTGCTTCGGGTACGACAAGTTGGGTAGGTAGCCGGTGACGTCCGTGTCGAACACCTGGTCGGTCAGGCGGCTCGTGCCGTCGTTGGCCAGTTGGTTGAGCCGGTCACGATCGACGGCCAGTGCGACCGCGCGCCGGGCGTCGATGTCATCGAGCGGCGGGCGGGTCACGTTGACCAGCGTGTGCGAGATCTCCATC
>JAENVU010000216.1 GCA_016650415.1 Acidimicrobiia bacterium | reverse complement strand
TCGGACTTCCCTCGCCCCTCCCGGGCGTTCTGCAAGGCCGCGGCCGACTACGACCAGCGTGTGGGTTCGCCGAAACTCACCTTGGCGCAACACGTGAAGTTCACCCGCGCGATCGCGCGCACGGCACCCGCTGACGCTCGCAAGGACGCCGAGCTCGTCTGGCATTCGTTCGTGAAGCTCGAGGCCGGCGACACGAGCGTGGTCGACAACCCGAAGGTCAAGGCCGCGATCGAACACGTGAACCGACGCGCCGGCCAAGACTGCGGCTGGTACCGACGCAAAGAAGGCGTCTGAGCGGGCTCTGAGTCCTCGCCCGTTCTCTGCGGCTGCTCAGTGTCAGGTAGCCGGTGAGTCGCCCGGAGCGTCAACGCCGGTGAGGTCTTCGAGTGCGTGCTGGAGCTGCGTGTACCGACGAGCACCGAGCGTGTCGGCAATGTGTCGTTCCGCGGCTTGGGCCTGACCATGGATGGTCGTTTGGAGCTTCCGACCCTTCGCGGTGAGCCGAACGACGCGAGCGCGGCCGTCGGCCGGATCCGGCGCACGAGCCAGGTAGCCGCGCGCTTCGAGATGGCCGAGCAAGTCGTTCACCGACTGCTTCGTGATCTGGAGTTGCTCCGCAAGCTCGGACGGGCGCTGCCCGTCGAGACCGGGATAGCGGAAGAGTCCGACATGGGCGGGGTTCACGTCCTCGTACCCGGCCGCAGCAACACCGGCGAAGATCTGCCTCCACACCGATTGCCAGACGAGGCGCATCATCGCGCCCACGTGCGGGCCCGCGGGTGAGGATCTCCTTGACATATTAGTAAGGATACCATACGATCTAATAGTAAGGTATCCTGACCACCTACTACGAGAACGAGGCACACCGATGAGTACCGCGATTGTTGACGGTCCCGAGAACCACGACGCACCGGCCTGGTGGTTTCTCGACCTCCTCGTCCTCGAGCACCGCGGCGCGCCCGGAATGGAGACCGTCGTGCTCGAGATGACGTTGCCGGTCGGGTCCTCCGCGCCGCTGCACGTGCACGACTCCCTCGACGACACCTGGTACATCCTCGACGGCGAGATGGTGATCCGCTGCGGTGACGACACCCAATGCGTCGGCGCCGGGCACTGGGTGTCGATGCCACGCGGTATCCCCCACACCTTCCGGGTGGTCGGCGACCACGACGCGCGCATCCTGCTCGTCCACGACAACGCGACCTTCCGCGACCTGATCCGCGACCTCGGCGTCCCGGCCCCGGCCCACGTGGTGCCGCCCCATCCGGTGTTCCCTCCGATGGAGGAGCTCGCACGCGTCGCCAGTTCCCACGACCTCACTCCGGTCGGGCCACCGATGAGCGCGGAAGACGCCGACGCAATCCTCGCGGTCGCACACTGATCCCCGACCGACTCGGCTCGGCGCACCAAGCTCGTGCGCTTCGTCGTCGCGACGCCGTCGACCACGCCGACCATCTCTCTTGATCAGGCCGCCGCATGCACCCCGGGTGTCGTCGGCTCGGTGACACGTTCGGATTCGAGGAGCGCAACGAACACGGCGAGCATGCTGCACCCGTACACCGCAACCGCGCTGGGCAGCAGCGCGGTGAACTGCAGCCCGATCAGTGCGACCGACCACACGCCGGCGGCGAGCAGCGTCAGGCGTCGCCAACCTCCCAAGCGGCCGGACTTCAGTGCCGCGCGGCCTGCGACCACCAACCCGATGGCCTGGGTGACGGAGAACAGACCGAAGAGCGCGAGGACGATTCCCGGTCCCACGTCGTCGATCCGCTGGGTGCGGAACGCGGTGAGCACGAGCTCGCAGGCGCCGATGCCCGCGGCGCCGGTGATCGCCATGCTCATGCCCGCCGACGCGGACCGCGTGCGGCCGGCCACCCCGCTCCGGTGCACACCCCACAAGCCGATGACCATCAACAGCTGCGCAGATGCCCACATCGGCTCGATGGTCCACATCGCACCCGGAGTCCAGGGATAGCTGACCTGGTGGGAACCCACGGTCCCGCTCGCCTGCACCACCTGGGTGATCACACCACCGAACGCGATGACCGTTGCACCGATGATGCCTGCGATGGCGGCCCGCTCGATCGATTCCCGCATCAACCCGCTCCCTCAATATTTGGCTAGAGTCTTTTACTAGAGTGAGACTCTAGTAAAAGACTCGTATATTGACTCCACTCATGGCCAAAGTCAAGGGAAACACTCGACGCGACAAGGCGCTCGCCACTCGCGGCCGGATCATCGCCGCCGCCGAGACCGAGTTCGCCGCCCACGGATACCACGGTGCGACGGTCGTCGACATCGCCACCAGGGCCGGAGTGGCGCCCCAAACCGTCTACTTCACGTTCAACACGAAGGCCAAGCTCATGAGTGCGGTCATCGACCACGCGGTCATGGGCGACGAACCGCAGCTCCCGGAGACCACAGACTGGTGGTCGGCGATGATCGCCGAACCGAGTTCCGAGCTCGCGTTGGGCCACTTCGTCCGCGGTGCCGGCCCGCTGCTCGCGCGGGCCAGCCTCATGTCGGAGATCCTGCGCGCCGCAGCTCTGACCGACGACGAGGTGCGAGAGACCCACGAGATCCACGAGCGCATGCGCCGAGATGCCTACCGCAAGGTTGTGGAGATCCTGTCCGAGAAGGCGCCATTGAAGGCAGGCCTGACCACCGAGACCGCGACGGACATCCTCTTCGTGATCCTCGGCGACAGCCTCTACCAGCTCATGACCACACAGCTCGGCTGGACGCACGACCGACTCATCGAGTGGCTCGATGACACCCTGCCCGGACTGCTCTTCGAACTCGGAGCCGGTGCATGAGCCACGCACGTGCGGACACCGGTTCAGACACCGCGGCCGCCGGCCACGTGGCGAGGACTGATGACCAGGGGCCGAGTGAGGTCAGTGATCGTCCAGGTACTCGCGGACGAGTATCCACCGCCGGGCCGACGAGTTCGCGGTCAAGGGAGTCGAGTACTTCACCGGCGGTACCGGCCGGTTCGCCGGCGCGACCGGCCACTACACGGCGCGCGGCTGTTTCGGCGTGACCGGAGCGAGCGACACCGGAGTCCTGAGCTTCACTATCCGCTACTGGGATACCGGCACCATCAGCTACTAGCGCGGACAGGGCGACGCCCGCGGTGCCGGATTTGTTCGGCCCCGCGGGAGTTGTCGTGCGATCGCCCCACCACCGCCCGTGCGCCCTTGACTATCGACTTTCGATATATCATACTCCGACTATGCCGACATCGCCGAAGCCCCTGCCCGCCGCCTCATTGCACATCGTGTTGGCCCTGCTCGACGGTGAGCTTCACGGGTACGCCCTGATGCGGCGCGTCGGTGAACTCAGCGACGGCGCCGTGAAGATGGGTCCCGGAACCCTCTACGGCACGCTCAACCGGCTCGTCGACGGCGGCCTGATCGTCGAGACCACCGACCGAGTCGACCGCACCGAGACCGAGCGGCGCCGCTACTACGAACTCACGCCCACCGGCCGGACGGTCGCGCTCGCCGAGTTGGACCGGCTCCAGACTCTGCTGCGACACGTCAAGCGCGGTCTGGCCGGCGGGGCGACCGCATGAACCACGACGGTGTGGCGGTACGCGTCTACGGCGTGGCCACGCGGCTCTATCCGCGCCGGTTCCGCGACGACTACGGCGACGACATGGTGTCGCTGTTCCGCGACCAGTGCGAAGACGAAGCCACGTGGCGGGTCCTGTCCCGCGCCGCGGTGGATCTCGCGATCACGATCCCGACCCAACACCTGGAGGCAACGATGCACCGGAACCCGAACCCGCTCGTCCCGCTGATCTACCTCACCGTGGCAATCGCCGGGCTGATCCTCGCGATCGTGGGCGGTACCAACGCCACGATCGCGATCATCGGCCTCGTCATTGCGCTCGGCGCCGGTACCGTCGGCGTCATCGCGTGGCGCCGCGCGACACCGGTCCGCGAGGCAACGGTCACCGGCCATTGGTGGAAGTTCCTTCTGGTCGGACCGGGTCTCATCGGCCTGGTGATCGTCGCCGCCGGGCAAGGGGTCGACGCGTGGGAGCTCGGTGTCGCGACCGTCATCGCCGGCTTCGTGTCGGCCGCCATCGGAGTCGTCCTCGGTCTCTCGCACTTCTTCGGCCCACGCGTTCGTCGGCTCCCCACATGAGCAGGCGATCAGTCCGGACCTCCGTGATCTTGCTCGGCATCGGCCTCCTGGTCGCCGGCTGCGGTTCAGGGACCGAGGAGACGACCAACCCGACCAACGGGCAGGCGCGGACCACGAAGGGAACCGCCGCCGACACCGAGTTCTGCAAGACCCTCGCCGAGATGTCGGCGCTGCTCGAACCCGATGCCCCCGACGCCGAGCCAACACCGGAACAGACCAAGACCGACTTCGACACGGTCGCGTCGCTGCTGGCCCGGGCCCGAGAGCAGGCACCCCCGGCACTCACCGCCGATGTCGGTACGTTCGCAACCGCCATCGACAAGTACCGGACGGCGCTCGCCGATGTCGGCTACAACCTCGGCGCCATCTACGCCACACCGGAAGGGATCGCGCTGGCCAACGACACCTCCCACGCGCTCAGCCCGGGGGTTGTCCGCCACATGACCGGCCCGTGCGGCATCTCGCCGAACGGCGGTGAGCAGCGCAAGCCGTAGCTGCGCCCGGCGGCATCCGATTCCCCGATTCCGGTATGAACCGATTCGGGACCCTCACGCGACAGGGACGACGACAACCAATCAGGGAGGCACTCATGGAACACCATCAGAGGATCAGGGCCCGGGCGCTGGCAGGCGCGTGTGTCGTCGGGATGATGGGAGCGGTCGTCGTCACGCAGACCGTCGCGTCGGCCGAGCCCGCGGCGGTCACGCGCGGGGCGTTGACGCCGTTCGCGGCCGGGACCGGCACGGCGATCAGTGGGCACGCGCAGATGGTGCGCACCGCCAGCGGGTCGACGATCGTCACGCTGCACGTCGAAGGACTCGCGGCCGGGGGCAGGTATGCGTCACACGTTCATGCCGCCCCGTGCGCGGTCGGCGCCGCGGACGGCCACTACAAGCTCGACCCAGCGGGTCCCGCAACACCTCCGAACGAGATCTGGCCCGGTGCTGGCCCGTTCGTGGCCAACGGTGGTGGGATCGCGAACGCACAAACAGTCGCGGGGTTCACCGCCGGTCCGACTGCGGTCTCGGTTGTGGTCCACGACCTGTCGTTGCCGTCGACTGCGAACAAGGTCGCCTGCGCGGATCTCGGATAGCACCGCCGTGGGAGGTACGGGTCGGGGTCAACTGCTCCGACCCGTACCCGCAGCAATCGGCACCGGCACAATGGCACGTACCGCGACCGGCGTCGTGAGGGTTCCAGCATGAGTCGCATCGTCGTCTACTCGATGTGTTACCGGGGTGACGTGTTCCCGTACGCGCCGGTCGCCGCCGAACTCGCGCGACGCGGCCATGACGTCACCTTCCTTGCGCCGGCGGAGTTGTTGCCGAGCCTCGAGGCGGAGGGCGTCACCCTCGCCGACGCCGACGCGGGAGAGATGTGCCCGTCCGGGCTCGACCGCTACGGCGAGTACTGCGCCCGATGGGGCAAGGTCGCCTCCGGCGCGCTGCTGATGCCGCTCTACTACCGGCGCCTGACCGTGCCTCGTCTGGATCCCCTTCTCGACGCCATCGACGCGGTCGCCGACGGCGCGGACCTGCTGCTCACCCACCCAGGTGCGGCACCGATCGCGAGCATGCCGTTCGAACGGCGCGGGATCCCGTTCATGGTCGGCGACCTGTTCCCGATGCTCGTGCGCACGTCCGATCATCCTCCGGAGGGGCTCGTACCCTTCAGGACGGGAACCTCGAAGCTCGCACGCCGAGCGAACGATCTCGCGTGGAACGCCGGCCGGAGTCCGATGGCGAAGTGGTGCTTCGACGAGAAGCGGATCGTGGCCAAACGACAGGCCCTCGGCCTGCCGATCGACGGCTGGCACGTGATGGACGGGCGCCTCTCGCCCAGCCACAACATGGCGATGGTGTCGCCCCACTACTACCCACCGGCGAGCGACTGGGGTGAGGAGTACCCGTTCGTCGGGTTCACGCACTGGACGCGAGCCGACGACGAACTTCCGCCCGACGTCGCCGAGTTCCTCCGGGCCGGCGATCCCCCGGTGCTGGTCTGCCTCGGGACCAGCGCGGCATCTGCGGCACCCGAGGTGTTCGACCACGCCGCGCACGCACTCGACGAACTCGGCCTCCGCGGCATGTACCTCGCGTCGAACGACGCGATCGCCGCCCGCTTGGGCGACCGGCCCGGGGTGTGGCCGTTCGTACCCGTCGGGCCCGTCCTCCCGCACGTGCGTGCCGTCGTGCATGCCGGCGCGCACGGCATGAACTCGCTCGTCCTCGCGGCCGGCACGCCGTCGGTCGTCGTACCGGTCCTCTTCGACCAGCTCTGGCACGCTCGACGCCACACCCAGTTGGGCACGGGACGACACGTCCGCGGGCGGGTCACGGTGTCCAAACTCCGGACCGCGATCGAAGCGGTTCTCGCCGACGACACCGAAGCGCGCGCCCGCGAGTTCGCGAGTCTTCTCGCAGCCGAGGACGGCACCAACCACGCGTGCGACCGCATCGAGGCGGTCCTGCACGCCGGCTGACCAGAAAGGCGCACATGGCGGACGACAGACCGACCCTGACGTGGCCACGATGACCTCGGCGCCGACGCCGAGTGCGACGCGACGACGACTCTTCCAACTCCGAGTCGCCGCCTCGGCAATGGGCGGCGCGATCCGCGCGGTGTTTCGCCGGCTCCGCCACGGCCCGACGCTGCCGTCGTGGCCGTGGAGTCTCGAACTGCTCGTAGGCGCGTTCCGAGCCTCCTCGTTCGCGAGCATCGACCACCTCGAACTCGTCGCTCCCGGACCACGCGGTGTGCCACGTCGGCGCGCTCGCGACCCCGGGCCGCTCCGCGAGGAATCGGTCGACCTCGACGACATCCCGGCAACCCGGTTCACGCTCCGAGATCCCGGACCCGACGGCCCCAACGGGACGTTGCTCTACCTTCACGGCGGCGGCTTCGTCTCCGGCTCCGTGAAATTCGAGCGCCGTCCCGCCCAGGACCACGCGCGCACGACCGGCTGCGACACCTACAGCATCGAGTACCGCCTCGCACCGCGCGATCCGTACCCCGCCGCGCTCGACGATGCGACCCGCGCCTATCGCGCGCTCCTCGACCGCGGTGCCGATCCCGCGCGCACGTATCTCTTCGGCGGCTCGGCCGGCGCGGACCTCGCGCTCGCGCTCCTGCTGCGCGCACGCGACGAAGGGTTGCCGATGCCGGCCGGCGCCGTCGTGCTCTGGCCCTACGCCGACTTCACGTTTTCGGGGCCGAGCATCGAGGCCTACGCCGACATCGACCTCCTGCCGCTGCGTGACCTCGCACCCGGATGGCGAACGGCATACCTCGGCGACCACGACCCGACCGACCCGCTGGTCTCCCCCGCGTTGGCCGATCTCCACGGGCTCCCACCACTGCTGATCATCGCCGGCGGCGCGGAATGCTTGCTCTCCGGGGCCGAACTCCTCGCCGAACACGCACGCGCGGCCGGGATCGAGACGCAGGTCAGCGTCTACCCCGATCAGCCCCACGGCTGGCTCATGCTGCCCAAGCTCCCGGCGTCGATCGAAGCCGGCGAGGAGATCCGGCTCTGGTTCCTCGCGCACCTGTCTCGCTGACCGGCGACCGCCGGCCGCGATCGGCTCCGGCGTCGCAACTCTGGCAATGCCCTCTTCGACGCGATGGCACCGCAATACGCTGCGACTTCCCGCGACGATCGAGCGACCGACGATGACCGAATCACAACCGACACCGCTCGACCGCGGCCACGACACCGCACCCGTCCTGCGCGAACCCGACCGGGCCGAGTTCGTCGAGGTCAACCGCACAACGCTGCGACTCTGGTGCCGGGGCGACCCCACGGCTCCGCCGGTGCTCCTCCTGCACGGTGCCTACGACCACGGGCGCATGTTCGACGACCTCGCGCCTCGTGTCGCCGCGCTCGGCTACCACGCGATCGCGATCGACTTCCGTGGTCACGGCGACAGCGGTCCGCTCGACACCGGGTTCGCGTGGTCGCTGCTGCACATCGACCTCGCGCTGCTCATCCGCGACGTCATCGGAAGCCCGGTCGGCGTGATCGCGCATTCGTTCGGTGGCGGGCAGGCGATCGGCCTCGCGGGCGCGTTCCCCGAACTCGTGCGGTGGCTCGTCGTCATCGACGGCCTCGGGCCGCCCCCCGACGCGTTCGTGCTGCCCGACGACGTGCGCGCCATGGTCCAGGCGAACGCACAGCGCACGGACCGGATCCTCTTCGATGTCCACCGGCGGGAGTGGCCGTCGGTGGAGAAGATGGCGGAGTACCGCGGCGCGCAGAATCTCCGCCTGTCACCGCAATGGGCGTTGCACCTCGCCCGTCACGGAAGCCGCCGCGGACCCGACGGTGGGTGGGTCTGGAAGGCCGATCCGATGTTCGGCCTGGGCGTGCCGAGCGAGTTCAACGTCGACCTCCTCGCGGAGGAACAGCGGCGGGTCCAGTGCCGAGTGCTCGTGCTCACCGGCTCCGAGCACGACACCTGGCGCGACCTCACGCCCGATCAGGAGGCCGAGCGGGTCGGGTGGCTGCGCGCCCGTCACGTGATCGTGGCGGGGACCGGTCACTACGTGCATCTGGAGGATCCGGACACAACGATGCGCGCGATCCGCGCGTTCGTCGACGAGGTCGGGCCATGACCGTCGTGGTGCTCCACGACCTCGGCGATCCCGCCGGTGGCGCCGAATGGCGCACGGCCGCGCCAGCCGACTGGATCATCCCCGACCTCCCCGGTCACGGCTCCGCGCTTGCGCCTCGCACCGGGCACTACGACCCCATGAGCGCGGTCGCGATCGCGCGATGGGCGCTGGCGGCCGAGTCGAATGGTGACGCCGACTCGACGCTCGTCGGGGTCGGCGACAACGCTCATGGCGCGCTGGTCCACGCGGCGGCCGGTGGCTGCGATCGGGTGGTGGTCGTCGACGGCCTGTGGGGGCCGTGGCGCACTCCGGCGGAGGAGGTCGACGCGTTCTACGCCATGATCCAAGCGATCGCGTCGGATCCGGCCGCGATCGGTGCGGCGCCGGAGTCCGGGCTCGATCCCCGGGCGACCTACGGCTACGGCGTGATGTCGAGCGCCAACTTCGCCCGGCGTTTCTGGGACGCGATTGATCAGCGCGTCCTCGCCATCGAGACACCGGCCTCGATCACGCCATCAGACGAACGCGCCGAACGACTCGCGTGGTTCCGCGGTGCCGCCACGCTGGTCGAGCTCGACGCGGCCGATCCGGCGAGTGTCGTCGAAGCGATCCGCACCTGGCTCTGACGAAATCTCTCAGACCCGCAGCGACGGAACCGGCGCCCTATTGGTGGGGGCAGAGGCCGTCGACCGGGTTGCGGACCGACCCGTCCGGCATGAGGGTGTTGCAGAAGTCCGCCCCCGTGAGATTCGCGCCCGTGAGAATCGCCCCGGTGAGATCGGCGTTGCTGAGGTTGGCACCCGAGAGGTTCGCGTTCGTGAAGTTGGTCCCGTTGGCGTTACTGCTCGGGAGTTCAACACCGGTGAGATTCGCACCCGTGGCGTCGGCGCCCACGATGGAACCGAACCGCAGATTCGCCCGTGAGAGGTTCGCGGCGCGGAGATCGGTTCCGTTCAACGACGCGAACACGAGGTTGGCGCCCGAGAAGTTCGCCCGTGCGAAGTGGCCGCCGACGGTGCTGCTGCCGACGAGGTTCACGCCACGAAGGTCCGCATCCTCACCGTTCGCCAGGTCGAGAATCACACCGGACATGTCCGACCCCACGAAGCGCGCGCCCTGCACTCGTGCGTACGGGATGATCGCGCCGGTGAGGTCGCGGTGAGAGAGATCGGCCCTACGACACGAAGTACGACGCACCATGCGACATCCGGCGACCGTGGTGTTGATCCCTACGAACTTCTTGTCGTAGGTCAGGGCCAGGGCGAAGTACGGGTTGGTGTCGTCGACGACCAGCGCAGGAGCCGAGCTCGTCGCGGTGCGTCCACAGTTCGCGACTGCTGCCGCCGCCGACGGCTGGGCGTTGCGGATGCGCCCGTCCGGCATGGTCGTCTGGCAGAAGTTCGCACGGTCGAGTGTGGCGCCGGTGAGATCGGCTCCGGTGAGATCGGCCAGGGTCAGGTTGGCCCCGGTGAGGTCGGCATCGGTCAGCTTCGAAGTCGCGAGCGAGGCCGAAGTGAGGTTGGCGCCCCGAAGGTCGGCGCCGCTGAAGTCGGTGTCGGACGCAGCCACGAGCACCCATTGGCTGTCGGCCAGCTTGGCGTTGCGGAACGTCGCTTTCGTCGTCGAGGTGGCATTGATCTCCGCGCCGGTGAGGTCGATGCCGTCGAGGTTGGCGAAGGCAACATCGGCCTGGAGCAGGTTGACCCCCGCCAGGTTCGCGCCGCTCAGATCCGAGTACGCCAGGAATGCGCCCTGGAGGTTCTGGCCGGCGAGCTGGGCGCCGACACACTTCGTGAACGCGTTGATCGTGCATCCGGCGATCACGGTGCCCGCCTGGACCTGCGCACCCATGAGTGCCTTGGCCGCGACGTAGTACGGGCTCGACGGCTCGATCGACACCGACGTCGGGATGGCCGCGGACGTTGACGTCGTCGACCGGTCCGGGCGCGGCTTCGGGGAGGACCCGGAGCTGCACGCGCTCAGCACCCATACGAACGGCAGCAACGCGCACGCGGCCGCGATCTGTCGAAGCGTCGATGACATTGGAGCACCGTAGCGACGCGGTGATGCACCCTCGCGGACCGATGCCGCGACACCCGCACACTGGTCCGTGATCTCACCGAGGCTGCGTGCAAGCCTCCTCGACCATGGAAGCACCCGCGCCGGTTGATCCCGAACAGATCCCCACACTCTCGGGCGTGTTCCGCCCGGTGTCCGAAGCAGGCGACGACACCGACCCGATCCGCGACTGATAACCGGGCGTCAGGACCGGCCTCCCCGCGTGCGACACTGGCGGCGTGACTGACCCCTCGGCCGCGGATCCGACATCTCCGTACGCGGGTCATGCGGCCGTGGTGTTCGGCGGTACTAGCGGCATCGGTGCCGCCACCGCGATCATGCTCGCCGAGCGGGGCGCGTCGGTGGCCGTCGGCGGCCGCGACGAGGCCGACGGCGAGGAGATCGCCCGGCAGTGCCGAGCCGTCGGCGCACGCGCGTGCTTCGTCCGCGCCGATGTCGTCGACGACGCCCAGGTCCGTGACGCCGTGCAGGCGGCGGTCGACCGGCACGGTCCGCTCACCATGGCGGCCAACGTGGCCGGCATCGACATCGCCGCCCCACTGACCGAGCTCACCGAGCACGACTACGAGCAGCTGTTCTCCGTGAACACCGCCGGTCTGTGGCGGTGCCTGAAGCACGAGATCACCGCGATGTGCGACACCGGCCGCGGGTCCATCGTCAACGTGAGTTCCATCGCCGCGCTCCTTCCCGTGCTCGGCAACTCGCTGTACGGCGCGAGCAAAGCTGCGGTCTCCTCGCTCACGACCTCGGCCGCCTACGAATACGCGGCCGCCGGAATCCGGGTGAATGCGGTGGTCCCCGGGACCACGCGCACCGGCATGCTCGACGAATGGCTGGCGTCGGTCGCCGGCGATCAGGGACTCACCGTCGAGGACCTCGAGCGCTGTGTCGCGCTCGGGTACCTCTCCGAGCCGCGCGA
>JAENVU010000215.1 GCA_016650415.1 Acidimicrobiia bacterium | reverse complement strand
GGGGCCGTGACGTGTCATGCTCACCGGCGTGGGTCGGTTGGCGATCATTGCCGGAAGTGCCTTGCGCGCGAGTGAGTTCGCGTCGACCGGCACGCGGGTCGTGCACGGCGGGGTCGCCGTGCACGATGTCGACGGCACGATCGTGCTGCAACGGCACGGCCTCGACTCATGGTCACCGCCCCATCGCATCGACCACCGAGCCCACATCGGCGCGCTGATCGAGGCCGGGGTCGATCGGATCTGCGCGGTGTCCTCGGTGGGAAGCCTCCGGCGGGATTGGCCGGTCGGCACGTGCGCCATCGTCGACGACTTCTACGCGCCGGCCGAGACCACCAGTTTCTACGACGATCCGCGTAGCCACATCGTCCCGCGTTTCGATCCGGCCTGGCGGACCGAGGTGCTCGACACATGGCGCGCGACGAGTCGGACCCACATCCACGACGGCGGTGTCTACGCCCAGACGAGCGGGCCGCGTTTCGAGACCCCGGCCGAGGTGCGCGCCCTCGCGACCGTGGCGGATCTCGTGGGCATGACCGTTGCGTCCGAGTGCATCATGGCGGCGGAAGCCGGGCTCGCCTACGCCGCGGTCTGCGTGGTCGACAACCTCGCCAATGGGCTGGGCGAGACCGACCTGACGATTGCCGAGTTCGAAGCCGGCGTTGCCGCGAACCGGGCGCGTCTCATCACCGATCTCGATGCGCTGCTCCCCGCCCTTGCGCGCCGCGACGTGTGATGGCTCCCACCCTGACGGTCACGAACGCGGAGTTCGAGGGCCGCACCGTCGGGCTGCGCGCGGTCGACGGCATCATCACCGAGTTCGGCCCCGAAGTCGCGGCCCGAACCGGCGACGACCATCTCGACGCACGAGGGTTCGCGATCACCCGCGGGCTCGTCAACGGTCACGGCCACGCAGCCATGACCCTGCTCCGCGGGTTCGGTGACGATTTGCCGCTGAAGGAGTGGCTCGAAACTCGGATCTGGCCCGCCGAGGCGCGCATCACTCCCGCCGACGTCTACTGGGGAACCCGACTCGCGTGCCTCGAGATGATGCGGTCGGGGACCACCCACTTCTGGGACATGTACTGGTTCCAGTTCGATGTGGCCCGCGCGGTGCAGGACAGCGGCATGCGGGCCACGGTGAGTCAGGTCTTCCTGAGCTTCCCCGGCGCGCCCGAGGAAGCCCGGCCCGAGGCGGCGCCCGAGGGCATGGAGCGGCTGCGTTCGTTCGGTCCGCGCATCACACCGAGTCTCGGCCCGCACGCGATCTATACCGTCGACGAGCCGACCCTCCGGCTGGTCGCCGAACTCGCCGCGGCCCATGACGCGCCGGTACAGATCCACCTGTCCGAGACCGAGGACGAGGTCGCCGAGTGCGTCGCCGCGCGCGGATGTCGGCCGGCCGAGTACCTCGACCGGATCGGGCTGCTGACCGAGACCACCGTGCTCGCGCACGGCGTCTGGTTGGACGACGGCGAGCTCGAACTCATCGCGGCGCGAGGGGCGACCATCGTGACCAACCCGGCCTCCAACATGAAGCTCGCGGTCGGCCGGGCGTTTCGCTACCCCGCGGCCCGCGCGCTGGGGATCCCGTTCGGGCTCGGGACCGACGGCGCCGCGTCGAACAACTCCCTTGATCTGCTGGCCGAGCTGAAACTCCTCACCCTGCTCCAGAAGCACACCCACTCCGACGCGAGCGTCCTTCCTGCTCCCGAGGCGTGGGCCATCGCGACTGGCGACGCGGCGCCCGTCCTCGGGGGCACGCCGCTTGCCGTCGGCGCGCCGGCCGACTTCCTCCTGATCGACCAACACTCCGCCGAGATGACACCGTCGCCACTCGTCGACGCGCTGGTGTACTCGGGCTCGGGTGCAGCGGTCGACACCACGGTCGTGGACGGCGTCGTCCTCATGCGGCATCGCCAGGTCGACGGCGAGTCCGAAATCCGTGCCCAAGCCCGCGCCGCAGCCCAACGGATTCGTACCATCACCTGACGAGAGCTTCGCCCTGATCGAGAGGT
>JAENVU010000214.1 GCA_016650415.1 Acidimicrobiia bacterium | reverse complement strand
GCGAGCATCATCGCGGCGAACGGTCCCGGCCCGATCCCGGCGATTTCGACGACCTTGATTCCCGACAATGGACCCGACACTGCACTCTCCTCCAGGTGACGAACGGACGCGGCGGCGGACGCTACCGCGGCGCTACGAGGCAGCGTCAGTTCACTCAGAACTCGAGTGCGAGTCCCGGGCGGGGCCAGGGCAACGACACGAGCTTCCCGGTCCCTGAGCACGTCACGAACGCAGTCGACAGATCGGGGCCGCCGAAGCAGACGTTGGTCACCAGCAGGTCCGGCAGCGCCACGTGCTCCACGCCGTTGATCCCCGAACCGTCCGCGTCGGGCGCGATCACGGTGAGACCGCCGTTGAAGATCGTCCCGACCACGACGTGCCCGCCGCTGTCGACACCGAGGGAGTCCAACAGCTGCATCCCGGGCAGACCCGCGAGCAACGTGCCTCCGTTGCCGACCGATCCGGACTCGGCGAGCACGCCGGGCGACTCGATCGGCCACCAGAAGACTCGGCCGGTGTGGGTCTCGGCCACGTAGACGCGGTCGCCCTCGGGCGAGAGGCCGATGCCGTTGGGTGAATCGAGCGGGAAGATCACCTCGCGGATCGAGGAGCCGTCGGCCGCGGCGTAATAGACCGCGCCGATCGTGTGGACCCGGCCGCGCTGCTTGCCATGGTCGGTGAACCACATGCCGCCGGCGGCGTCGAAGACGAGGTCGTTCGGGCCCACCAACTCGTTGCCGTCGCACTCGGTGTAGAGGACGGTCACTTCACCGGTCGCGAGATCCACGCGCTCGATCCGGCCGCCGGTGTAGTCGTCGGGTTGGCGCACGTCGGGCACGGTCATCCCCATGACGTCCGCGAAACCCCAGCCGCCGCTGTTGCACACGTAGGCCGCACCGTCGGGACCGATGGCGAGCCCGTTCGGACTCCCGCCCGGAGTCGCGACGGTCTCGACCCGGCCGTCGTCAGGGTGTATGCGCACCACGGTGCGGCGCTTGAGTTCCACGCACAACAGGGTGCCGTCGGGCATCCAGACCGGGCCCTCAGGGAACTGCAATCCGGTCGCGATCTCGGTGATCTCCATGGTGCCTCCGGTCGGTGATGGCGCGTGCCGGGCCGCATTGGAGCGCGTCCGGCGCGTTCGGGGCAAGAATGCCGACATGAAGCTGCGCCTGGACCCCCAAGACGAGTACATGCATCCGCTCGAAGACGCGACGAACTTCAACGAGAGCATGTACTTCAACGTGTACGACCCCGCAGAGAAGATCGGGGGGTTTCTGCGCCTCGGCAACCGCGCCAACGAGGGCTACGCCGAGATGACCGCCTGCCTCTACCTGCCCGACGGTCGCGTCGGCTTCATGTTCGGCCGCCCCGAGATCAGCACCAACGATGCATTCGACGCGGGGGGCATGAAGTTCGAGGTCGTGACCCCGTTCGAGGCGTTGCGCACCACCTACACCGGCAAGGTCGTGCTCCTCGACGAGCCCCTCCAGATGGCCAACCCCCGCAAGGCCTTCACGGACAATCCCTGGGTCGACGCCAGCGTCGAACTCGACTACCGCGGCATCGCACCGATGTTCGGCGGCGAGCCGGTCAACGACGACGGGTCACCGCTCACCGAGGATCTCTCCGGCGGGTTCGCGCGCGGCCACTACGAACAACACGTCGGGGCGCGCGGCACGATCCGCGTCGGTGACGACGAGTGGCTCGTGGACGGCTACGGCCTGCGTGATCACTCCTGGGGTCCGAGGTTCTGGCAGGCGCCGTGGTGGTACCGCTGGTTGACCATGAACTTCGACGATCACAGCGGGTTCATGATCTCGATCGTCACCGCCCGGGACGGCAAGCAGCGCATCGGTGGCATCGCGCTGGAAGACGGTGAGTACCGCCACATCGACCGGGCCGTGATCGACACTGACTGGGTCGGCGACGACCTCTACCACCAGGAGATCCGCGTGACCGCGGGCGCGGGCGACCGTGAGTACGAGATCACCGGTTCGGTCCTGAACCTGATTCCGCTGCGGAACCGACGCACCTCACCCGAGGGCGAGAAGCTCGTCACCCGCATCTCGGAGGGCATGACCGAGTGGCACTGGAACGGCCACACCGGATACGGCCTCTCCGAATACCTCGATCAGATCATCGACGACAAGCCCGTGGGATGGGTTAGCGATTCCTGAACGTGCCGTCGACGACTCGGGGGTCGTCGGCGTCGAGCTGCCACAGGGCAAGTGCGGCCTCGGCGGGGTCGTCGGCGGCGGCCCGTTCGGGCATACCGGCGAAGCCGAGCAGCTGCCGGGCGCGGGGTGGCAACGTGCGCGCCACGTCCGGGCCCACGCTGACCGCGACCGCCTCTTCCGGGGTCAACCAGCCGACGAGGTACGCGAGATACAGCGCCTTGCGCCACCGGTCGGTCGTCTGGTTCGCGCCGCCGCCGTGCAGGAGGCTGCCCAGGTAGACGAGCGCATCGCCCGGTTCGAGTTCGACCGGCACTGCGAGCGAGTCGTCGATCGGACGGTCGAGCGGCCAGAGATGGCTCCGGGGGATGACCCGCGTCGCGCCGACTTCGGCGTCGTAGTCGCCCAACGCGACGAGGACCGAGATCTGCAACGGAACGCGCAGCTTCGCGGCGAGGTTCCAGTTGAGGTCGTCGCGGTGCAGGGTCTGACGGGGGTTGTCGGGTCCGATGAAGATCGTCTCCGACTGACTCATCCAGTAGTCGCCGCAGTACGGCAGCAGGACACGGTCGGCGAGGTCGAGCAAGGTCGGGTGGAGCAGGTACTCGTCGACCATGGTGCGACTCTTCGCGGGGATGCCCTGCACGCGGACCGTGTTGCGCCCGTAGAAGGTGTCGTCGAACCCTTCCCGGAACCCGGGCCGGCGGGCCGCGACCGACGGGGCGAGATCACGATCGATCTGATCGACCGTCTCCGGCGAGAGGAGCCCGGGGATCACGAGTCCACCATCACGGTCGATGGTCTCGAGGAGGAGGTCGGAGTCGGTGTCGGGGGTCAACCGCGCGAGGCCGTCCACCGGACGGGTACTGCGACGGGACCACGCGGCACCGAAGATTGACGAGGCACGGGTCAGCAAGGGGTCAAGTCTTCCAGCTACGGGGCAACAAAAAGCGTATCGGTCAGTCTGGTCGGTGCCCTGAGCCAATGCAGATCACCGACATACCGGGCGCTCAGGTGCGTATCGCTCGTCCGCACGACATCGTCGTGAGGATCTTCGGGCCCTGGAGGACAAAGCGGTCGACGGTTTCGACCTCCAATCCGGCCCGCTCGGCGAGTTCGGCCGGATCGCGGGTGAGGTGACATCCGCCACCGATGCGTCGCTGAAT
>JAENVU010000213.1 GCA_016650415.1 Acidimicrobiia bacterium | reverse complement strand
GTCACAGACGCCTTCGATCTGCTCGAGTCGGACTCCGTGTACTCCCGGGCCAAAGCCCAGCTGTATTCGGCCTACGTGTTCTCACAGCAGGGACGGTTCGAGGATTCCCGCCGCGCGATCGAGGAGTCGCGGGTCGCGTTCCGGGAGCTCGGATGCGGCTGGGAGGAAGCCGTCGGCTGGGTCCTCGCCGCGCATTGTGCAATCGCGGTCGGCGACCCGGGCGGCGCGGCCACGGCCTGCGCGGAGGCGTCTCGGCAGCTCGAGCGCGTCGGCGACCCCTGGTTGCTGGTGCACACCGAGGCCATCCTCGGCGCCGTTGCCCAGGGCGAGCAGCGTTTCGCCGACGCCTGCGACCACCTGGCCCGCGCCGCGACACAATCCGAGCAATCGGGGTTCGCCGCGACCGAGGCGTACCACCTGGCCAACCTGGGCCGCGCCCAGCAACAGCACGGCGCGCTTCCGGCGGCCGCGGACACCTTGCACCGAGCCATGGATGTGGCTCGAGGAACCGGGGACCTGCGGGTGACCGCACTCGCCCGCATGCGGCTCAGCCGCGTACTCCTCGCCCAGGGAGACCGCGCCGGCGCTTTGACGATCCTGCAAGCCGCGCGCGAGTGGTACCACGAGGCCGGCGGCGGCGACGGGACTCGGCTGGCCGATTGCCTCTTCGCCGCGATGGGCGGATCCTCGGATCCCGGCGACGCCACGGCGCAACTCGAATCGGTGCTCGCCGAAGCACGCGAAGTCGGAGACACCGAGGTCCAAGTGCTCGCGCTCGACGCGCTGGCCCGCACCCGGGCGAGCGACGGCGACGGCGACGGTGCCGTCGCACTGCTCGCCGCGGCTGATGCCCTGATGCCCGCAGCGCTTCACCATGTGACCGACGCCGATCGGTTGGACGCCCGCGAGACCCGCCGGCTCCTCGGCTGCTGACCCGTCAGCGCCGCGTCAGCGCCCCAACAGTGCCTGGGCGCACGGTGATGACCTCGAGACACGAGTCCCGAGTCATCCCGGAGGAACCGCCATGCACGGACGACCCGCACCCCAGGAAACCGAACAATCCCGAGCAAGCCACCCTCGGGCGTCCCGCGGGAAGGGACACATCGGCCGCATCGTCGTCGGATCGATCACCGCCGGACTGGTCGGCGCGATCACCCTCGTCGCCGGCCCGTTCGCCGGAGCCCGAGAGCACGTCATCACCGGATCGGTGCTGCTCACGTTTGCTCTCGCCTGGGCGGCGCTGGCCTTCCTGTCCGAGCGTCGGACCGATCAGCCCCAACGATGGGCGAAGGCCCCCGCCGCGTTCATGGCGGTCGCCGGCGCCACCATCCTCGCCGTCGCGCCGACCGGCAACGCGCTCGGCTGGGTATGGCCCCCGGCGCTGGTCGCACTCGTCATCTGGATGATCGCCCGCTCTCGCCGGGCGCTCCACAGCCGCACCCGGGCATGGGTGGTGTACCCGGTGTTCGCGACATTGCTCCTGTCCGCGATCGGCGGCGGCTACGAGACCTACCGCGAGACCGTCGACCCCAGCGCGTCCCCGATGCCCGGCCGCTTGATCAGCGTCGGCGATCACAAGCTCCACATCAACTGCACGGGCACCGGAAGTCCCACCGTCGTCCTCGAACCCGGCCTGGGTGAACCGTCCCCCGCGATGGGATGGATCGCTCCGAAGGTCACCACCACGACGCGCGTGTGCGTCTACGACCGCGCCGGTCGTGGCTGGAGCGAGGCGTCGGCCGAGCCACGCGACGGGGTCGAGACCGCGACCGACCTGCACACACTCCTGGCGCGCGCCGGAGAGCAGGGGCCGTACGTGCTCGCAGGCCATTCGGCCGGCGGCTTGTACGTCCTCAACTACGCGCACCTCTACCCGGACCAGGTTGCCGGCCTCGTGCTGCTGGATTCCATGCACCCCGACGAAGCCACCCGGATCAAGTCCTACTCGCAGTTCTACGAGATGTTCCGGCGAGTCTCTGCGGCCCTGCCGTCGCTCTCCCGCCTCGGGGTCGGCCGTGCGATCTATGCGACCGGATACGACGGGCTCCCCGCACGATCCCGTGACGACGAGCGGGCCTTCCTGTCGACACCACGCGACAGCCGCAGCCTCCGCGACGAGTTCTCGGTGATCAAGACGGCGATGCATCAGGCGGGTGCACTCCACACCCTCGGCCACCGACCCCTCGTGGTCCTGACCGCCCGGAAGGGCGCCGAGCCCGGCTGGACGGCGCTGCAGAACCAGCTCGCGGCGCTCTCCACCAATCGCGTCCACCGCGTGCTGGCGAACGCGGAGCACTCGATGCTCACCGAAGACGAGCGCACCGCCGCACACTCCAGCCACGCGATACGGCGAGTCGTCCTCGCCGTCCGCACCGGAACAACCCTGAACCGAAAGGTGCACTGACATGACCACCAAGCTCTTCACCACCATGGTTGCCGCAGGCATCAGCCTCGCGGTCGCACTCTCCGCATGTGGCGGCTCGGCCGCTCGGCCCGCTGCCATCACGAGGACGAACCGGCCCGCCGCGAGCGTCACCGCGACGACACCGTCGGTGGGGTCACCGTCGCTCCTCCCCCCGCCGAGCGGCCCGTACGCGGTCGGCGTCCGCAGCGTTCCCGGCGTGAGCCCCGACGCCACCACCCGCCTCTGGTATCCGGCCCGGCGCGGACCCGGAACGGGGACGATCGAATACATCGACCACGCGACCGCGAGCGACCTCGGCCTCAGCCCGGGCCAGCTCGACGACGTGACGGTGCGAGCGACCGTGGACCCGGCACCGGCGCCGGCCGGCATGCCGCGGCCGGCCGTTGTGCTGATGCCCGGTTGGGGAAACCCGATGGCGGTATCGACTGCATTAGCGCAGGATCTCGCCAGCAACGGCTACGTCGTCGTCGCCGTCGACCCCACGTCCGGCACTGAAGACCGCAACTCGATGCCGGCCGATGCCGCCCGACCGGCCCGGCGGCTGGAACAGGTCGCCGCCGCCCTCGACTTCGCAACCGGCCCCGACATCGACGCACTCGCGGGGCCCGTGGAGGCGAATCGGATCGCGGTCGGCGGGCACTCGATCGCCGGCGCGGTGGCATTCCAGGTCGCGCTGACCGACCCGCGCGTCCACGCGGTCTTCGACCTCGACGGATGGCTGCACGGACCGGCGCTGACGACACCGGTGAAAGTGCCGGCACTCGCCGTCGACGCTTCCGGACTCGACCCCGATTCGAAAGCCGTGATCGCACGGACCGCGCACGCCGTGACCGTGCACCTCGCCGGTGCGACCCACCTCGACGTCACCGACCTCCCGTGTCTCGTCCCGGCCCTCGGGTCCATGGCGCCGCTGCTCCGGCTCGGCTCGATCGGCTGCACGGGGACGACCACCAGCACCACGGTCGTACGTCGGTTCCTGGACGCGGTCCTCACGCGCGGCGGCCCGACGCCGGGACCCGCACTCTTGACTGCCGGCCTGAAAGGACTCGCGAAACCACGGTGACGTGGTCGTGATCGTCAGGGTTCGAGCCGGGTGATGACGACCTTGAGAGCTCCGGTGTCGGCTGCCCGGGCGAAGACGTCGTAGGCCTCGTCCATCTGGTCGAGGGTGAAGTGGTGGGTGACGAAGCGGGCGGCGTCGAGTTGGTGGCTGCGGACCAGCTTGATCAGGGTCGGGGTGGACGAGGTGTCGACCAGGCCGGTGGTGATGGTGACGTCTCGTGACCAGAGATCTTCCAGGTGCAGCGTGGCCGGCTGGCCGTGGACGCCGATGTTGGCGACGTGGCCACCGGGGCGGATGAGTTGGGTGGCGAGCTCGAAGGTCGCGGGGACGCCGACGGCCTCGATGGCGACGTCGGCACCGAGGCCGTCGGTGAGGGCCATGACCGCCGCGAGCGCGTCTTCACGGCTGTTGTTGACCACCACGTCGGCTCCGAAGGTCTTGGCGGCCTCGAGCCGGGCGTCGGCTTGGTCGACGGCGACGATGTGGCTCGGGCTGTAGAGCTGGGCGCCGATGATCGCGGCGAGTCCGATCGGTCCGGAGCCGACCACGGCGACGACATCGCCGGGCTGGATGCGTCCGTTGAGCACGCCGATCTCGTAGCCGGTGGGCAAGATGTCGGCGAGCATCAGCAGCTCTTCGTCGGCCACCCCGGCCGGTGCCGGATACGTCGAGTTGTCGGCGAAGGGAACCCGCACGTATTCCGCCTGGGTGCCGTCGATGGTGTTGCCGAGGATCCAGCCGCCACCGCCAAGGCACTGTCCGAAGCGGCCTTCTCGACAGAACCGGCAGGATCCGCACGCGGTCACGCACGAAACGAGGACCTTGTCGCCAACCTTGACCCGCTTGACACCCGTGCCGATCGACTCGACGGTGCCGACGGCTTCGTGGCCGAGGATCCGGCCGTCGGTGACCGCGGGTACGTCACCTTTGAGGATGTGGAGGTCGGTGCCGCAGATCGTCGTGGCGTCAACCCTGACGATCGCGTCGGTGTCGTCGCGGATGACCGGCTGCTCGACGTCCTCCCATGCCTTGTGGCCGGCGCCGTGGTACACGAGTGCCTTCATGAACGTGCTCCTCTGATCAGGGCTCAGAAGAGGCGTCCGCCTGGCAGACCGCTACATCGGTCAAACGAGGCGTCCCCACCAAGTCGGTGTGGATATCGTCATCGACCCTGCTTCCGTCAGCGAACGCCGACCAGCGGGTCAGTTACTTGCGGTGCAACGCGTGCTTCACCTTGTCGATCATCATCCCGGCCTTCTTGGCCACCGTGTCCGCAGCTTCGTCGACCTTGCCCTTGACGTCGGCAACCTTCTCTTTGGCTTCACCGGCGCGGCGGTCCGCCTTGCCTTCTGATTCCAGATCTTGGTTGCCCGTCAACGTGCCGGCGGCTTCTTTGAGTTTTCCCTTGGCCTGATCGGACTGTGCTCCCATGAGCCACCCACCTTTCGCGTACGACACCTCGTCGCGACTCCCGCGACCAGAACCCCATCGTGACGACGCCATGAGAACCCCGCAAGGGACTAAGTGCCTGACCTGGTCGTCGATCAGTCGCCGTCGAACACTGTGACCGTGCCAGCCTTCGACGACGGCTTGACTTTTAAACGAACGTTTGTTGAACTACCCGGGTGGCCACGACTGACGCCCCCACCGTTCTGGATTCGCTGGACTTCTGCGACCCGAAGCTCTTCGACGATCCCTGGTCCGTCTACCGGGACCTCCGCGCCGCCGGGCCGTTGCACCGCGACGAGAAGAACAACCTGTGGGTGGCCGGCCGCCACGAAGACGTCTCGCACTTCTCGCGACACCCCGAGCTGTACTGCAATCGCCATGGGGTCCGGCCCGTCGTCGCGGGTGACATGTCGATCATCACTCTCGACGGTGAGGAGCACATCCGCCAGCGGCGGCTCGTCAACCCTGGCTTCACACCCCGGCGCGTGCGCGAGCTGGTCCCCCACATCCGTGAACTGGCCGAGCAGCTCATCGACGAGATCTCGACGAAGGACTCGATCGACTTCGTGGAGGAGTTCGCGATCCACGTGCCGCTCATCATCATCTGCGAGATGCTCGGGCTGGATCCCGAGCAGCGCATGAAGATGTACCGCTGGTCCGACGACATGATGGCCGGCGACGGCCACAGCGCCGCCGATTCCCCCGAGTTG
>JAENVU010000212.1 GCA_016650415.1 Acidimicrobiia bacterium | reverse complement strand
CGGGCCGTGATGGTCGGCCGCCCCTGGGCCTACGGCCTCGCCGCCGCCGGAGAACCCGGGGTCAAGCGGATCCTCACCATCTTGCGCGACGACATCGACCGGACCATGCGACTCCTCGGTGTGTCCGCGATCGCCGATCTCAACCGCGGGCTCATAGACCTGCCGGGCACCACCTGACGCCCATGACGCCCGCAACCAGATCGCCAAGCGCGATGCGTCGATCGCACCGCCAGGTCTACGCCAGCAAGCTCGAGCTGAAGATCGGAGGCGGCGTCTCGGGAAGCGGGACCAGACTCTCTGGACCGTCGCGCAGCACCCACGTAGCCTGACTAGGCAAACTCATTCCTCCGAGAGGACTCGCGATGGGCGACACGCAACTGTTCATCGACGGTGCCTGGGTCGAACCGCAATCGGGCGAGACGTTCCCCACCTACGCACCTTCGACCGGCGAGAAGATCGCCGATGTCGCCAAGGCCGGCCGCGACGACGCGAAGCGTGCGGTGGAAGCCGCGCGCAAAGCGTTCGACGACGGACCCTGGCCGAAGATGTCGGGCAAGGAACGCGCCGAGAAGCTGCGTACGGTCGCCGAGATCATCGACGGGCGCAGCGCGGAGATCGCCGAGATCGAGGCGCGCGACGGCGGCGGCACGATCAAGAAGGCGATGTTCGCCGATGTTCCGGGCGCCGTCTCCACTTTCCAGGCATTCGCCGATTGCGCGGAGAACGAGCCCGACGTCATCGAGCGCGGCGAGAGTCCGTTTCCACCCGCTAAGAGCATCGTGCGGCGGGAGCCGTTCGGTGTGTGCAGCGGCATCGTGCCGTGGAACTTCCCGTTCCTCATGGCCGGTTGGAAGATCGGTCCCGCGATCGCGGCCGGCAACTGTGTCGTGCTGAAGCCGGCGAGCTTCACCTCGCTCAGCGCGATCGAAATGGTGAAGGCGGTCGAGGAAGCTGACATCCCGCCGGGAGTCGTGAACTTGATCACGGGCCCCGGTGGCAGCGCGGGCGAAGAGCTCGCGCAGCACCCACTCGTCGACAAGGTCGCGTTCACCGGTTCCACCGAAGTCGGGCGGCGCATCATGCAGCTTGCGTCCGGCACCGTGAAGAAGGTGACGCTCGAGCTCGGCGGCAAGTCGGCGAACATCGTGCTCGACGATGCTGATCTCGACCTCGCGGCCGCGGGCGTGTTGTGGGGAACGTTCTTCCACAACGGTCAGGTGTGCGAGTCGGGTACGCGTGCGTTGGTTTCGCGCAGCATCTACGACGAGTTCGTCGGCATGCTCGTGGAGCGCGCCGGGAAGATCGTCATCGGCGACAACATGGACATGGCCACCGATCTCGGACCGCTGGTCGCGCCGAGCCAGGTCGACACCACCGAACGCTACGTAAAGCTGGGCCTCGACGAGGGCGCCAAGCTGTTGTGTGGTGGCTCCAAGCCCACGGACTTGACCGCCGGGCTCGACCAGAGCGCGTACTTCCTCCCGACGATCTTCGAGGCCGACAACTCGATGAAGATCGCGCAGGAGGAGATCTTCGGGCCGGTGTTGTGCGTGATCACGTTCGACTCCGACGACGAGGCAATCAAGATCGCGAACGACTCGATCTACGGTCTCGGCGGCGGCGTGTGGTCGAAGAACCTCGAACGCGCGCACTCGGTCGCGGCGAGCATGCGCACCGGCACCGTGTGGATCAACGACTACCACATGATCACGCCGACGCAGCCCTTCGGTGGCTACAAGCAGTCGGGCATCGGGCGCGAACTCGGCGACTACGGCTACAACGAGTACCGCCAGATCAAACACGTCTGGCAGAACACCGCCACCGATCGCGACGGCTATCTGCACTTCGCAGCCCTGAGCAGCAACATTTGAGAGTGACCGGTACCGCCGCGGCGGCGCGCATCGTCGAGCAGGCGAAGCGCGATCGTCGCGGCGCGCTGGTGTTCACGATCGGGACGGGCTGCTGCGAGTCGACCGCGCCGTTCCTCTACGAGGACTTCTGGCCGGGACCCGACAGCGAATCGGTCGGTGAGATCGCGGGGGTCGCCGTCTTCGCGCCCGAGTATCTGCGCGCCCTCTACCCCGGCGCCGAAGGCGTCGTCGTCGATGTCGAAGAAGGCCTGATGGCCGAGTCGATGTCGATCGAAACGGAGTACGGGTGCCGGTTCATCCTGCGCGATCCCGCCGGCACCCCGATCGACCGCCAGGCACAGCAAGCCTGCGAGGTGCCGGAGTCAGTGTCGGCGCTTCGCAGTCGTGGTCCGCAAGAACTGCCCGAGGTACTGCGCCGGGTTCGAATGCGTTAAGCCCGTCGGATTCGCACTGCTGCTGCGGTGTCATTGTTCGGCCCACCAGTCGAGCATCCGCACGAACGCGTCAATGTCCGCGATGCCGTCGTCATGCCGGACGCGGTCGAGGTAGGTGGAGAGCGCGACAGCTCGCGGCGCGTCGAGGCCCAGGGCGACGCAGTTGCGGCGCACGATCTCGGCGGCCCAGCACTCCAGGAGCTGCATTGAGTCCCACAAGCCGCGGAAGTCGTGGACGAACCGGTGGACGTCTTCGGTCTGCCACTGATGGGCCGGTGTGGTGCCGATCCCGTTGCACAAGGTGTGGCGCCCGCGTGGGATCACGCAACGACCCGCCGCGGCGTTCAGGTCGGTGACCTGCGGCTCGCAGGTGGCGCAGAACCAGATCGAGAACTTGCTGCCCGAAGTGAGGAGGACCCGCCCGCAGCCGCGGCACAGCTCGGCGGGCGTCGGGAAGTCGAGTCGTAGTTCTGCTTCGCCGGGGATCGGTACCCAGGCGCCCACGACCTTGCCGGTCGCGGTGTCGACCTGAAGGGCGGAGCCGTCGTAGCCCCAGGCGCGGATGGTCGGCGTGGGCATGGTGGTCTCCTCATCGTTCCTGGCGTTGGCACCGTGCCGTGTGGCTGGTTGCCGGACCGTCGACGGGCCAGGTCCCTCGGGTCACTCGAGATGAGCTCGCACTCCCTGTGGGTGCCGAAAACGGCACTGTTGCGTT
>JAENVU010000211.1 GCA_016650415.1 Acidimicrobiia bacterium | reverse complement strand
GGTGACGCTCGCCGCGAGCAGCACGAGCACCGAGTCCAGGGCGTGACGGCGACCGATCAGCCGCGCGCCGGCCGCCATGGCCACGGAACCGAGCCCGATCCATGCCCAGTAGCCGCCTGCCCCCACCCGATGGAACGGCAACGCCCGGGCGAGGAAGATCGTCGGCAGGAGCGCCAGGGTCACCGGGGCCCACCAGAGCGCGATCGCCGACCACACCGATCGCGGCTTGAACGCGGCGAGTAGCCCGACCCCGATCAGGCCCGAGATCATCAGGAGCAAGATCGATGCGACCGGGGCCTGGATCTCAGAACGGAACCGGGCCGCCGCATCCGCGTCGATCAGAAACCGCTGACTCCGCGCCGCGTCGCTGCTCGTCTCGCCGACAGCCACCGCCCTCCCGCGCATCGTCTGCGGCGCCTCGACCCCGACCAGGCCGAGGACCGAAGGGGCGACATCCATGAGTTGCACGAACCCCGTGCGCTGGGTGGTCCCCGAGCGCAGAAGGCCCGGCGCGACACCGGGAGCGCGCACCGCGACCGCGGCGAGCCGGCCGTCGGCGGGGTTCGGCGCGGTACCCAGAACCACCACCGCGTCGCGCTCGAAGTTCACGTGGGTCAGCACCTGGCCGACCAGGGCATCCGTGCGCCGCAGCGCGTTCGCCCGGAGCTGCCGGGCGCGGCGGGCCGAGACCGCGGGACGGTACTCCTCGGCCCGCACGAGGTCCGAGCCCTCGACGAGCACCACCGACTTCGGCGTCCACACCGACGCGAAGGCGTACTCGACGGCGTTCGCATCGAGATGCTGACCGAACGGCACCAGCGGCGCCGGCGCGAGCAGCCGGTCACCGACCTCCCCGCTCGGGACAGTGCCGTTGCCATCCATCATCCCGATCGCCGCCGGGCGGCGCGGCCGGGCCGGACCGCCGGCAACGTCCACCCCGTCGGCGTTCGCGATGACCGACCGGTTCCAACCGGCGCCGGCCAACGCGTCACCGAACGCGCCGATCGTGGGCTGGTAGGGCGTGGCGTTGTTCGCGGCGATGATCCGGGCCGCGTCGAAGACCACCAGGCCCGTGCCGGCGAGCCGTCCGGTCCGGCGAGTGAAGATCTCGCCGGCCGTCGTGTCGGCGAGCTGCTCATCCACGCGGTATGCGGCCCCCGGTGAGGCCATACCGGTCGCGTCGACGGTCGCAGCCGGGCCGACCGCCTTGTCTCCCGCGCTCAAACTCGCGTAGTTCCCCGCCAGGTCGTTCCGAATGCCGGGCGCGCGGGTCGACAGGTCGGCGATCGCCGCATGCTGGAGCAGACCGCGAAGGTTCGGGAGATCGTCGCGGGCAAGGTCACGCCATCCGACACCGGGCAGCGAGATGATCAGGACCCGATCGATCGGGACACGCGGTGGCGTGCTCGGCCTCGGGGCGACGACCGCGCCGGCCGAACTCGCCGCGATCTCCATGACCAGCATCGCGATCGCACCTGCCGCGAACACTCGACTGCGCATCCGTTTCCCCTCTCACCGGATGCCGCATTGTCGCTGGGTTCGCCACGGATGTCCGCGCGGGCACCAGGGAGCCCACGATCAGCCGAACGGGCGACCCGGGCCGAACGCCAGGGCGGCGAACCGCTCTCCGATCCGGAGGTACCCGTCGCCGTCGGGGTGGAGGCCGTCGGGCAACGTCGGGGCGTCACCTTCGCCGAACAGCTCCAAACCGCTGAAGGTGAAGAGGTTCGCGTCACCGCGATCGCGTCGACCCGCCACGACCGCATCCACGATGGATCGAATGCGCTGCAGCGTCAGGCTCGTAGCCCGGAGCTCCGGCGGCCCGTCCGGAACAACGCGAAATCCACCGTGACCATCGGGGACGGTCGGTCCGGGATGGTCTTCGGCCAGCGGGCAGATGATCGGCGACACCACGAGGATCGGCGTCTCGGGTTGCGCCTCGCGCAGAGTGTCCAAGAAGCCATGCAGCGCGGGCGCGAAGGTCCGCTCCTTGAGGCTGTCGGCGTTGACGACGTTGATCCCGACCTTGAGACTGATCAGATCCGGCTGCTGCTCCGCGATGGATCGAGCGACGAACTGGTCGAGATGGCACTGGCCGGCGAACCCGAACTGGAGCAGTTCCACATCGCCGAGACGCGCCGCGACGGCCGGCCAGATCTCGGTCGGCCCGTGGGCTTCGATGCAGTGGCTGATCGAGCTGCCGTAGTGCGCCCATCGGCGTCGGGTGTGCAGCACGGGTTCGACCGCGGATCCGTCGGCGACGCGCAACGACCGCAGCTCGGTCGCGGCGTTCTGGGGCAACCAGAGTTCGATCGACTTCATTTCGGAGCCCAGATCTTCGAAGCGCAGCTCCGCCGGATCACCCGGCTGGACCTGCAAATCCAAGGTCACGAGGTCGATGACGAGACGGGTGCCATAGTCGCCCTGCGCGCGAGCGACGCGCTCCTCGTCGACCACGAGATCGAACGCCACTGGCTGTGCGGGTATCCCGGTGATCACGAATCCGGTCGGCATGGCGTCGAGCTCGATCCAGGGCGAGTCGGTGCGGAACGTGACGCGAACTCCACTCGTGAGCGTGACCATGAAGTCCATGAACAGGTCGGGGATCTGCGGACGGGTCCATGCGGGCAGACGTCGCGGGGCAATCCCCGCTTCGGACCGGTCGACATCGAGCGCACCCACAATTTCGACGGGCCCACCTTCGAGTACCAGTTCCATTCGTTCACCCCTTCGACGAGTCGCCGGGACCCTAGAAGCACCTTGACCGCTCCGTCGACGAGCGGCGACCCATATTCCCGTGACCAACCCGCCCCGGTCTGACACGATGCGCTCATGAGGGACGCCTACTCCCACGGCCATCACGAATCCGTATTGCGCAGTCACCGATGGCGCACGGCGGAGAACTCGGCGGGCTACCTGCTCCCCCATCTGCGCGCCGGTCAGGATCTCCTCGACGTCGGTTGTGGGCCCGGCACCATCACCACCGACCTCGCCGCGAGGGTCGCACCGGGCCACGTCGTCGGGATCGACGCGGCGGCCGACGTGATCGCCGCCGCGCAGGAGGCGAACGACCGGACCGACCAGGTCCACTTTGCGGTCGGTGACGTGTACGCGCTCGACGCGGCCGACGCGTCGTTCGACGTCGTCCACGCCCACCAGGTCCTCCAACACCTCTCGGACCCGATCCGTGCGCTTCGCGAGATGCGCCGCGTCGTCCGACCCGGCGGCGTCGTCGCCGCCCGGGAGAGCGATTATCAAGCGTTCAGCTGGGCACCCGACAGCCCACTGCTCGAGCGCTGGAACGAGCTGTATCACCAGATCACGAGAGCCAACGACGCGGAGGCCAACGCCGGCCGCTATCTCCTGGGGTGGGCGCAGAAGGCCGGCTTCACCGACGTCACCGCGACCAGCTCCACCTGGACGTTCGCGGATCCCGAGTCGCGGGAGTGGTGGGGCGGGCTCTGGGCCGATCGCGTCGAGCAGTCGTCGTTCGCGACCCAGGCCGTCGAATACGGGCTCAGCGACGATGCCGAGCTCGCGACCATCGCCGCGGCGTGGCGATCATGGGCCGAACAGCCCGACGCGTGGTACGCCGTGCTCCACGGCGAGATCCTCGCCCGCGGGTAGCCGAGTGTCGGTCGCGTCGGCTCAGCCGGGCGCGATCACCGGGAACCGGATGTACTCGTCGATGAGCGCCAACCCGAGGTGCTCGTCGCGGGCAACCGGCTCGCCCCGACGTTCGCTCAGGTCGGCGCGCAACGCTTCGAGGATCGAGTCCAACGTGAGATCGTCGTCGTGGTCGCGCCAGCGGTCACGATCGGCCTCGGTGGCGAAGCAGAAGGCCTTCCACGACACCGACAGGCGGAGTTCGGACCAGTCGTAGTCGGCCAGGACGGAGTCGTCGGCGCTGCGGAGCACCCACCGATCACCCTCGGCGCTCAGCCCACAGCCCGGTCGGATCGGTGGCATCGCCTCGGCGGCAACCGGTGCCACGCGGTCGACGCCGTGGAACACGGAGTCGGTATCGAGGACCAGGGCCGTGTTCGACCGGATCGGATGATGCACGACCGGCCCCGTCGGACCGGCGGGCCAATGCGCGAGCGCGCCGCCCTCCAAATCGGAGAACCACGCGACGCCCGTCGCGATGTGAAGGCGGTACGCGTCGAACAGCTGCGAGTGATGCATCACGACGAGCAGCCACTGCGGGACCGTTTTCCGACTCACCCCGCGGAACTCCGGCACATCGGTGTGCACCGCGAGTTCCTGACCGGGAACCATCAGATTGGCGTAGGCGATCTGCGGTTCGATCACCGGCCGACCGTGCACCTCGCGCGCGGCGTCCACCAAACGGGTCGAGTACAGGAACGGTTCGATCGCCGGCGTCAGCATCGTGCCGCCGTACGCGTACTCCTCACGGAAGTAGCTCGTGCGGGCGCCGAGCGTCGCCGGTGCCTCCTGGGCGGCATGGAGTCCACCGAAGTTGATGAAGTTCATCAGACTGTCGTGGCGAGACGCGAGCCCAGGACCTTCGGGAATCTCGAACCGCTCGTGTTCCCCGTAGGTGCGATACCGACCGAACTCGGTGCAGAGGGCGAGCACTCGGTCGACGTCCCCGCCATCGAGCAGCGGGTCGACGGGCACGATCTGACGGGATCCGAGCATGACTCAGCCTAGGACGCCGGCCTGGACCAGCGCCCGGGTCGCTGCTTCCACACCGCGGGTGTGCACGGCGCGCACGCCCGCGGCGGTCGCACCCTCGACGTTGATGACGTTGTCGTCCAAGAAGAGGATGCGACCGGGTGGCGCGCCCACGATTTCGGCAACTCGCTCGAACAGTTCGCGGTCCGGCTTCAACAGCCCGAGTTCGTAGGACAACAACCGATGGTCAAAGGCGTGAAAGATCGGCCAGCGCGAGAAGTGCTCCTCGGTGTGGAGCGCGTTGGTATTGCTCAGACACCCGACTGGCAGACGCGCGCGCACCGCATCGACGAGTTCCGTCGCACCGGGCATCGGGCCCACCGGCCAGTCGCGGAAGGCGTCGAGAAAGGCTGCGGGCTCCGCGGTCAAGCCCCAGTCACCGATGATTCCCTCCGCGAACGCGGTCGCGTCGCAATCGCCGCGTTCGAAGGCGCGCACCCATGGGCAGGTCAGCCAGCGCTCCCACAACTCGTCGTCGTTGTCGATACCGGACAGCAGGCGCATGGGCTCGACGCCCCGGAGTTCGATTAGCACGCCCCCGAGGTCGAACAACACGACATCGAACGGAGAGTCAGCCACGCCGCCCATACTGCCATCGACACGGCGTCAGAACAGTCGGTCACGAGTACGGTGCGACACCGATGCTGATCCCCGAGCTCGATGTCCGTGATCTCTCGACGTCCGTGCGCTTCTACGTGGAGGTGCTCGAGTTCCGCATGCTGTTCGAGCGACCTCATGAGCGTTTCGCGTACCTCGAGCGACCGGGCGCCGAGCTGATGATCCAGGAAGCGGCCGGCCCGGGACGACGATTCCGGACTGCTCCCCTCGAAGCCCCGCACGGGCGCGGCATCAACTTCCAGCTTCGGGTGACCGAGGTCGACGCCATGATGACCCGCGCGGTCGACGCGGGCGCCGAGATCGTCGTCCCGATGGAGGAACGCTGGTACCGGGTCGATGTCGAGCAGCCGGGCGGGCGCTGGCCGACGGCCGGGCTCAGCGAAGTCGGCAACCGGCAGTTCGTGGTCGCGGATCCCGACGGCTACCTGTGGCGTCCGTTCCAGGATCTCGGAGCACGCGACCCGCGCACCTGAAAGCGGCGTACCTCCGCCACGAACACGGCGCTAGGTTCGCCGGCATGGATCTGCCTTGCACCTGGGATGCGCCGCGACCGTACGTTCATCCGTTGACCTCACCGGCGGGCGCGGTGCTCTCGGTGGAGGCACCCGGCGATCACCCGTGGCACCACGCGTTGTGGTTCACCATCAAGTTCGTCAACGGCGAGAACTTCTGGGAGGAGTACGGCGAGTTCGGCACGCTGCGCACCACGCAGGTCGACGAGACACCGGTCGCGGACAACTCCGTGACCGCGACGATCGAATGGGTCGCACCGGATGGCGAATCGATTCGGCTCCATGAGACTCGGTCGATCCGTACCGAGCCGATCGACGCCGACTCGTACCTGATCGACTGGTCCGAGTCCCTGACGGTTCCGGTCGCGACCGAGCTCGATCGCACCCCGTTCACCACCTGGGGCGGCTACGGCGGCCTCACGCTGCGCGGCGCGCCGACCTGGACCGACACCGTGATCCGCCTCGCCGACGGCACCGACCGCGACCGCTGTCTCGGCGACCCCTCACCCTGGCTCTCCATCGAAGGCACCGCCACCGAGTGGACTGACAAGCCGAACGTACGAGCCGACAAGCCGAGCCGGAGCGAGGCACGAGCGGAGGCGAGCAGCGAGGCAGTGAGCCCACCGCGCGATGCGAGCACCGAGATGGCGAACGAACGAGCCGACGGGCAAGAGGCAGTGAGCCCACCGCAGCACGCGAGCACCGAGATGGCGAACGTACGAGCCGGCAGGCCGGCCGGGGCGATCGTGTTCGACCATCCGGACAATCTGCGATCACCCACTCCTTGGTACGCGAGTACACGCGCCGACACCTACGGCGACGGTTGGGCCAACTTCGTGAATGCCGCCTTCCTGTGGAACGAAGCGTTGTCCCTCGCCGCCGACGCGACGCTCGACCTCGCCTACCGGGTCATCGTCCACGACGGGCATTGGGAATCGGATCGCATTCGCGCCGAATACGACCGATGGATCCGCTAGTTCGCGACAGTCGCCAACTCGGCGACGAACTGCTCGCCTTCGTCGGCACGACGGTCGAGTCCCTCGCCGCCCGGCACTTTCCTCACTGGCGGATCCCACACACGTTCGCGGGCCACCTCGTGGATGCCGATGTCCGGGCCGACCTGCTGTACACGCTGACCCATCTCGCGACCGGCGGCATCGACACGATCGCCGGCGAGCCGATCGACGACGTGATCGGTCGGCTCATGACCGAGGTCGACGGTCGGCGCACGCACACCTTCTTTTCGTACCGCGTGGCCGAGACCCTGCTGCGACGGGGACCGTTCTCGGCGAATCCACTCCTGGCCGCGTGCACCCCCACCCAGCGCGAGTCCGTCGCGCGCGCCACCGACAGCCGGGATTGGATCGAACTGCTCGACACGTCGATCCTCCCGCGCAACTACGCGGCCGTCCTGTCCCGGTGCGAACTCGCTCGTACCGAACTCGGCCTCGGTGAGGACCCGACCGTCCTCGACCGCCTGGTCGAACGCTTGCGCGATTTGCTCACCCAGAACCCGCTGCACACCCTCGACGATTCCAACGACGGAGCCGGTCGCTACGACATCTACACCGCCGACATCTGGTTGTTCTGCGAACCACTTGCCCCCCGACTCGGTGATGTCTGGACAACCGGCGCGGGCGCGGCGCTGGAGCTCGTCGACACGATCGCCGGTCCGGACGGCGCGGCGATTCCGTGGGGACGCTCCACCGGCGTGCTCTCCACCGCGCTGACGGTCGAGCTCGCGGCCCTCGCTCTGCACGACGATCTGCGCAGTGAACGATCCGGTGCCTGGATCCGTCGCGGCATCGATGCCTTCCGCGCGGCCCGGGCCCGGTTCGACGCCGATGGCGTGGTCGATGCCCATCGTCATCGCAACCAGGACGCATACCGCGGCCCGGCGCGTCGGCTCCAGCTCACGCTCGACGTGTTGGGGAAGTTGGCCTGGGCGGGCGCCGCCTTCCGCGCGGCCGATTCGACCGAGCCCGCTCCGCACCGAGCGACGTACCGCCGCACCGATCAGTGGGTGCCGTTCGAAACGGACCGAAATGCCGGAGCCTGGGTGGGCGCGAACCCCGCCGGCCGGGTCGTGGTGCCCTACGTCGGAGCCGCGCGGAGTCACTACTTCCCCGTCCCCCATTCGCCCGGGGTGTTCGAGGCGCCGGTGGACAACGACCAAGTGGTGTGGGCCCCGTTGATCCTCGACGGCACCCAGCGGATCACCACCGCGAACCTGCCGGACTCGATCGAGTGCGAGGAGCACGCGGTGCGAGCGCGCTGGGATCGCCTCCAACCCTGTGGTCTCGACGCCGAGGGGGCCGTCCCCGC
>JAENVU010000210.1 GCA_016650415.1 Acidimicrobiia bacterium | reverse complement strand
TGGACCGCACCGAGTTCATCCCGGTCGCCGACGGCGAGCGGCGCAGCATCGGTCCGTTCGATGTGGAGTTCGTCCCGGTTACCCACTCGGTCCCTCATGCGTTTGCCGCGGCGTACCACACGCCGCAGGGCACGATTCTGCACACCGGCGACTTCAAGCTCGACCTCACGCCGGTCGACGGGCGGCGGACCGATCTGGCTCGGTTGGGCGAGATCGCCAGCCGTCCCGGTGGAGTACGACTCATGCTGTCGGACAGTACGAACGCGGAACGCCCCGGCTACACGCCGTCGGAGTCGACGGTCGGCACCGCGCTGCGCACCTTGTTCCGCGAGCACGAAGGCAAGCGCCTCATCGTGGCGAGCTTCGCGTCGCACCTCCACCGCGTGCAGCAAGTCGCGCTGGCGGCGATCGGCACCGGTCGGCGGGTCGCGTTCGTCGGCCGCTCGATGGGCAAGAACGTCACGCTCGCGCGTGAGATGGGTCTCATCGACCTTCCGGCGGATCGCGTCATCGCCCTCGACGAAATCGCGAACTATCCCGCCGGCGAGATCTGTGTGATCTGCACCGGATCCCAAGGTGAGCCGATGAGTGCGCTGGCATTGATGGCGTCGCGCGAGCACAAGTACATCAAGGTCGACGAGAACGATGTCGTCGTCATCTCCGCGCACGCGATCCCCGGGAACGAGAGCAACGTGAGCCGGGTGATCGACGCGTTCTACCGCGCCGGGGCCACCGTCGTGCACGACGGCAATGCGCCGGTGCACGTGTCGGGCCACGCGTCCCAGGAAGAGCTGAAGTTCATGCTGAACCTCGTCCAGCCGGAGTGGTTCGTGCCCGTACACGGTGAGTTCCGTCACATGGTGCATCACGCGGAGTTGGCGGAAGCCTCCGGCGTCGACCCGATCAAGGTCATCGTGTGCGAAGACGGTGACGCCGTGACCATTACCGACGATGGCGTCAAGGCCGAGCTCGACGCGGTGCCGTCGGGGTACACCTACGTGGACGGCATCGTCGGCGACATCGGCAAGGGTGTCCTGCGCGACCGGCGCCAACTCGCGGAGGAAGGTGTCGTCGTTGTCTTCGTGACCGTCGACAAGCGCACCGCGGAGATCATCACCGGTCCCGAGGTCGTGACCAAGGGCTGGGTCCACGCGACCGAGGCCGAAGACCTCCTCGTCGAAGCGAAGGAGGCCGTCCGAGCAGCGATCGAGGACTCGGCGGAGGGCGGCTCCACCGACTTCGAGACGGTGCGGCGCAACACTCGACGCACCCTGGGCCGGTTCATCCACGCCCGGACGAAGCGCCGCCCCGCGATCATTCCGGTCGTGCTCGAGGTCTGACGGTGCCGGGCAGGGGAGTCGTACGGTGATTCGGGATTGGTCCAACTTCATCGCGGATCGCACCGCGCTGATCACCGGTGGCGGCGGGGGTGTCGGCCGCGCGATCGCGATCCAGATGGCTCGCGCCGGTGCCCACATCTGGGTCAACGACCTCTTCGGCGATCGGGCCGAGCGGGTGTGCGCGGAGATCCACGCCGAGCACGGTCGGGCGACCCCCGTCGCGGCCGACGTGTGCGACCCCGACTTGGTCGCGGCGATGGTTCGCGAAACGGGACCGGTCGACATCGTCGTGAACAACGCCGGAATCCCGCCCGAGGGCATCACGGTGAAGCCGTTCGTGGAAACCGGTCCCGAGGAATGGGATCCGCTCCTCCGCCTCAACCTCGCGGCGGTCTTGCACGTGACTCGCGCGTACCTGCCGTTCATGATCGAACGCCAGTGGGGTCGAGTGCTCACGATCGTCTCGGACGCGGGCCGCAAGGGCGAGCGCAAACAGGTCGTCTACGGCGCGGCGAAGGCGGCCGCGATGGGTTTCTCCCGTGGCCTCGCGGCCGAGGTCGGTCGTGATGGGGTGACGGTCAACTGCATCGCGCTCGGGACCATGAACCACGGCCAGCTCGCGACGGCGTTGGAGACTGCGCCGGAACTCGAAGCGAAGCTGGCCCGCAACTATCCCGTCGGGCGTATCGGACGCGTCGACGATTCGGCGCCGTTGGCGGTGTTGCTGTGCAGCGACGCGGCCGAGTGGATCACCGGGCAGGTGTATCCCGTCGACGGTGGCTACACCTCGGCGCTGTGATGGGTGCGCGCTGATGGCCGAGATGCCCACCGGGTACGTCGTGCGAAGCCCGACGGCTCGGGATGCGCTCGCGATCGTCGATGTCGTCCAGGCGCACGACATCGCCGACTTCGGCGAACCCGATTTCACCGAGCAGGACCTCCTCGACGACTGGGGCCGACCGCGGTTCGAGCTCGCGCGGGACGCGTGGGTCCTGAGCGGCCCGACCGGCCGCACCATCGGGTACGCCTACGTGTGGGAAGCCCAGCTCGACCAGGAGTTCGAGGCCGACGCCTTCGTGATGCCCGAGTACTCGGGGCGTGGGCTCGGCACCCAGCTGTTGGATCTGATCCACGATCGGGCCAGGGAGCTGGCGGGCGGCCGGGCCATGACGCTGGGCGTCTTCGTATCGAGTGCCAACGAGGACAAGCGCAACCTGCTCGAACGGCGAGGCTTCCGGCCGACGCGTTCGGTCGTTCGGATGCGCATCGATCTGGATCGCGAAGGAACCGGCTCGGCACCGCCGCCCGCCGGGATCACGATCCGCCCGTTCGAATTCGCGGACGAAGATGCGGTCCGCGCCGTGTGGCTCGATGCGTTCGCCGCTCACGGCCGGTTCTCGCCGCGGCGGATGCACGAGTGGTTGCAGAGCCGATTCGATCATCCGGCATTCGACCCGTCGCTCTGGCAGGTGGCCGTGGACGGCGATGCGATCGTGGCGGCGGTGCTCGTGTTCGACGTCGGCCAGACCGGCTACACGTCGACCGTCTCGATCCGTGCCGATGCCCGGGGACGAGGGATCGGTCCGGCGATCTTGCGGGCCGCATTCGGAGCGCTGCGCGATCGAGGTCAGATGCGAGTGCTGGTGTCGCTCGACGGTGACGCCGAGGCCTCGGCCTTCGCCCTGTACGAGGCGGCGGGGATGCGGATCCACGAACGGCACGACTTCTTCGCGAAGGAACTCGCCGAGTAGCCCTCGCTGCCGCTGGGACCTCTGAATTGCCGGTTTTGATCGGTTTTCGCCCTGCGGATGCGGGCGTTTGGGGGAGAAGTATCCCGATGTGGCGGATGTTGTCGGTGTTACTTTGGAACCGTGGCGACCACCCGAGCACGCAAGCGTCCGCCCGCGTCCAAGTCGCGGTCGGCCAAATCCAAACCGCCGGCCAAGCGCCGGACCAAGGCGGGGCCGCCGGTCAAGCGTCGCGCGTCGAAGGCCGCGAAGCCCCCGAAGACGGCTCGGGTCCGGGCCGCGGCACGGACCCAGATGGAGGGCCACGGCAGTGATGCGCTCGCCATCGGGCTGCTCGTCCTCGGGCTCCTCTCGGGACTGGCGCTCGCAACAAATCTCACGGGACCACTCGGTTCGGCGTTCGGCGACGGGCTGCGCGCGCTCTTTGGCCACGGTGGGTTCCTGATCCCGATCGCACTGGTCGCGACCGCCGGCCTCTTGCTGTGGCGCCGGCCCGAGGACGCGGAGGCCGCGGCGCCGCTGCGGGTGGGTTTCGGCGTTGGACTCGTCCTCGTCGGCGTGGCCGGTCTGGTGCACGTGCTGGGCGGCACGCCGTCGCTGTCGGGTCCGGTCGACGGGTTGCGCGATGCCGGCGGCTACTTCGGGGCCATCGTCGGGGCGCCGCTCGCGGCCGCGTTGGGCGTGGTCGGCGCGGTCGTCGTCCTGGTCGCCGTCACCATCTTCGGGCTGTTGGTCGCTCCCGGTATCTCGATTCGCGAAGTCCTGGGTATGCTCCGACGCGGGTTCGCGCGCCTCGGGGCGCTGGCCCTGGTGGCACTGGATGCCGCGGGTCTGCGCGATGGCGAACCGATGACCGACGAAAACATCGAGGCCGAGGCCGAGGCCCGATCGGATCGTCGACCGATGCCGTCGCGCCGCACGACGATCGAGTCCATCACCGGCGACGCTCCGCCGGAAGCATTCGATGCCGAACCCGAACCGCTGGCAGCCGAGGTCGTCGAGCTCGACGACGTCGATCTCGCCGATGACGATGACGAGGAGGACGTCCCCCTCGCCGCGTCAGTCGCCGCCTCGGGCGTCGACCCCGCCGATATCCAGGTGCGCGAGGACGCCAAGGGTCAGATCGCGATCGACCTCACACAGTACGGCCACGGCGACTGGACGCTGCCGCCGCGCGACCTCCTGAAGCGCAGCCAGGTCAAGGCCCTCGACAAGACGGCCGTCGAGCAGGGCGGGCAGGTTCTCCAGGCGACCCTCAAGGACTTCGGCGTCGACGCCAACCTCATCGGCATGACCGTCGGCCCGACCGTGACCCGGTACGAACTCGAACTCGCGCC
>JAENVU010000209.1 GCA_016650415.1 Acidimicrobiia bacterium | reverse complement strand
CCCCTGGCTCGCACCGAGGAGTACCTCGACGCCCTCGATGCGGAGACCCCGAGCCTGCCCCGCGACCGGCGGCTGCTCGCCGCGCTCGGTCCCAAGATGCCGGCGCTCGCCGGGGCGAAGGCGGCCGGTACCCATTCGTACAACGTGTGGCCGGAACACACTGCCGCGGCGCGGGCGGCGCTCGGTCCCGACCGTCTCGTCATGCCCGAGCAGGCGATCGTCCTCGAGACCGACCCCGACCGGGCGCGTGCCGTCGCCCGCGGTTTCCTCGCGACGTACCTGAACCTGCCCAACTACGCCAACAACTGGTTCCGGTTCGGATTCAGTCCCGAGGACGCCGAGCACGGGGGCACCGACGCGCTGATCGACGCGATCGTGGCGTGGGGTGATGTCGAAGCCGTGCTGGCCCGGGTGCAGGCCCACTTCGATGCGGGCGCGGACCACGTGTGCGTTCAGGTGCTCACCGAGGATCCGCTCGGCGCACCGATGGACGCGTGGCGCGAACTCGCCCCCGCCTGGCGCGAGGTGATCACCGGCCCGACGTGATCACCGGCCCGACGTGATCGGGGCGAAGCAGTCTCCGGGAGGAGGCGAAGCGATCACGGGTTGGAACGGAGTGACGCGATCCGAGCGTTGAGCGCGTCGATGCCGGTCCCGGCATCGGGATCGGACAGTTTGCGCACCACCATCCGGGTCCCGTCGGTCAGCACCAGGACACCGGTGGTGGGACGCAGGCCGGAGAAGTTCCCCACACTCGGTGTCGGCTCGAAGTGCTTCACCCGTTGGAGCGGGACGGTCGTCGGGGCCTGCGGATAGTTGCGGATTTCGACGCCGGCTGCGGTGATGCGCAGCGAACTGTTCCGAACCGACACGAACGCGGCAACGGCAGCAGCAACGACGATGACGACGGGCAGCACGAGCACGAGCACGAGTACCACGCGGTTGCCTCCGGGCCGGGACGCGCCGATCGCGCGTGTCGCCCAACCCTACGCGTGGTGGTGCTTCGTGCGATTGGAACCGGCTGGCGGTCGCCTGAGGTTGAGCGCGTCACGTAGGTTCTGCTTCTACGACGAGGGAGACACCGTGGCTTGGGACTTTTCGACCGATCCGGAATTCCAGAAGAAGCTCGATTGGGTCGAGGAGTTCTGTCGTGAGGAAGTGGAGCCGCTCGACTACGTGTTTCCGTACGCGATCCGCTCGAAGGACCCCAAGATCCGGGCCCTCGTGCGGGGCATGCAGGCCCAGGTCAAGGAGCAGGGCCTGTGGGCGATCTTCCTCGACGAGGAACTCGGTGGGCCCGGGTACGGCCAGCTGAAGCTCGGTTTGCTCAACGAGATTCTCGGTCGGTACGGATCGGCACCGTCGATGTTCGGAGCCGCCGCACCCGACACCGGCAACATGGAAATGCTCGCGGCGTACGGCACCGAGGAACAGAAGGAGCGGTGGCTCGTCCCGCTGATGAACCAAGACATGTTCTCGGCGTATTCGATGACCGAACCCCAGGGTGGCTCGGATCCGAATCTGTTCCGGACCTTCGCCACGCGCGACGGCGACGAGTGGGTCATCAACGGCGAGAAGTGGTTCACGAGCGCGGGCCGCGTGGCCGACATCCTCTTCGTGATGTGCACGAATGGCATGTTCGTGGTGCCGCGCGAGACGCCGGGCGTGGAGATCCAGCCCGAGCCGCGCAACCACAACCACATCATCTACAACGAAGTGCGCGTGCCGCTCGACCATCTGCTCGGCCCCGAAGACGGCGCCAAGGTGCTGGCGCAACGGCGGCTCGGGGGTGGGCGCATCCACCACGCGATGCGGACGATCGCGCAGTGCAAACTCGCGTTCGACATGATGTGTGAGCGCGCGCTGAGCCGCGAATCCCACGGCAAGATCATCGCCGAGCACCAGATGGTGCAGGAGAAGATCGCCGACTCCTACGCGCAGATCCGCATGTTGCGACTCTTCGTGCTCGAAACCGCGTGGAAGATCGACAACACCAGCACGCAGGAGACTCGCACCGATATCGCCGCGGTGAAGTACACGATGGCCAACGTGTTGCGCGACGTGTCGTTCAACGCATTGCACATCCTCGGATCGTTGGGGACCACCGACCTCACCCCGATCCAGGCCATGTACGCGGCCGCGCCGACGATGGGCATCGCCGACGGTGTCGACGAGGTGCACAAGGCGACCGTCGCCCGGAACGTCCTCAAGAGCTACCGGCCGCACGAGGGCTACTGGCCGACCGAATACAT
>JAENVU010000208.1 GCA_016650415.1 Acidimicrobiia bacterium | reverse complement strand
GGTCAAGGCCCTCGACAAGACGGCCGTCGAGCAGGGCGGGCAGGTTCTCCAGGCGACCCTCAAGGACTTCGGCGTCGACGCCAACCTCATCGGCATGACCGTCGGCCCGACCGTGACCCGGTACGAACTCGAACTCGCGCCCGGCGTCAAGGTCAATCGGGTGACCGGCTTGAGCCACGACATCGCGTACGCGATGGCCAGCCCCGATGTGCGGATCCTCGCCCCGATCCCCGGCCGGAGCGCGATCGGTGTCGAGGTACCCAACAAGCAACGGCAGCTCGTGACGCTCGGCGACATCCTGATGTCGCCGGAAGCGGCGCAGGCGACGCATCCGCTCGAGGTCGGGCTGGGCCGCGACATCGCCGGTCACGCGAGCATGATCAACCTCGCGCAGATGCCCCACTTGCTCATCGCCGGTCAGACCGGTGCCGGAAAGTCGAGCTGCATCAACAGTCTCATCACGTCGATCCTCATGCGTTGCACGCCCGACCAGGTGCGGATGATCCTCGTCGACCCGAAGCGCGTCGAGCTCGGTCAGTACAACGGTTTGCCGCACCTGCTCACCGAGGTCGTGACCAGCCCGAAGAAGGCTGCGAACGCGCTCGAGTGGGCCGTCCGGGAGATGGAGATGCGCTACGACCTCCTCGCCGAGGTCGGCGTGCGCGACGTCACCGGCTACAACGCCAAGTTTGACGCCGGCGAGTTGGCGACCACGGAGAACCCCGACCCGATGGGCGGACGCACGTACGAGCGCATCCCCTACATCGTGATCGTCATCGACGAGCTCAACGACCTGATGATGGTTGCGGCGCGTGACGTCGAAGCGAGTATCTGCCGGATCGCGCAAATGGCCCGGGCCGTCGGGATCCACTTGGTCATCGCGACCCAACGCCCGTCGGTGAACGTCATCACCGGTGTCATCAAGGCCAACGTGCCGAGCCGGCTCGCATTCTCGGTGAGCACCCTCGCCGACTCCCGAGTGATCCTCGACCAGTCCGGCGCGGAGAAGCTGATCGGTCACGGCGACATGCTGCTGATGTCCGCGTCCTCCTCGCGGGCCCAGCGGATCCAGGGATCGTGGGTCGACGAGGAGTGTGTACGGAAGGCCGTCGCCCACTGGCGCCAGCAGGTGCAGGAACCGCAATACATCGATGGGTTGCAGGGCACCGGATCGACTGGCGGCGTAGGCGGCGGCCGGTCCGGCAGCGGCGATGACGACGACGACGATCTGCTCGTGCAGGCGATGGAACTCGTTGTGCGCAGCGGCCTCGGTTCGACGTCGATGCTGCAACGCAAGCTGCGCGTCGGTTTCGCCCGAGCCGGGCGGTTGATGGACCTGCTCGAACAGAAGGGGATCGTCGGCCCCAGCGAAGGCTCCAAGGCCCGCTCGGTCCTCATGACGCTCGACGAGTACGAAAGTATGCACGCCGGCACCGACGCCTGACCCCGAACCCAGCGTTTGGCGGATGATGGGCGGCTGCGGCGCATAGGACGCCAAACGCTGCGTGTCGGGTGGCTACGCGCGTTCCAGGCAGTCGTAGACGGCCCGCACGAGATTGGCGGGTCGGCGGTCGACGCTCAGCCCGACCTTCATCTGGTTCATCACGTACCCGAACCCGATGCCGTGGTCGGCGTCGGCGAAACCCAGTGAACCGCCCGCGCCCGAGTGACCGAACGCACCGGGCCCGGCGTTGACGTTCAACGTGGGGTACAGCGAGAAGCCGAGTCCGTAGCGCATCGGCGCGCCGAGGACGCGGTCAGTGCCGTCGCTGAAGGTCTGCGTGGCGCGCTCGACGGCGTCGGCCGTGAGGATGCGCGTGCCGTCGACGCGTCCGATGGTCGCGGCGTACATCCGGGCGACGGCGGGAGCGGACGCGATGCCGTTCGAGGACGGCAGTTCGCATGCGTGCAGCGCGCGCGTGTTCCACATGTCGTCGTAGCGGAAGAGACCGGACGGGCCGGTGATCGCGTCGCCTATCAGAGTCCCCGGAGCCATCACCGCGTCCATCAGCTCGCGGATCTCGGGGTCGATCGGCGTGATCGGTGGAACGATGCGGGCCACGCGGGGTTCGAGCGCTTCGGGAAGTCCGATCCACCAGTCGAGCCCGAGCGGGCCGGCGATCTCGTCGTTGAAGAACCTGCCGAGTGTCCGCCCGGTGATGCGGCGGACGATCTCGCCGGTCAACCAGCCGAAAGTCTTCAAGTGGTAGCCCACGGCAGTGCCGGGTTCCCAGCGCGGCGTTTGGCGGGCGAGTTGCGCGACGACCGGATCCCACGCCAACGCTTCGGCCAGGGTGAAGTCCCCGTCGACCACCGGCAGCCCCGCGGTATGCGACAGCACGTGCCGCACGAGCACCCCGGCCTTGCCGTTCGCCGCGAACTCCGGCCAGTACCGGGCGACCGGGGCGTCGGGATCGAGCTCGCCGCGTTCGATCAGGAGGTTGGCACACACTGCGGTGGCGCCCTTGGTGGTGGAGAACACCGGGGCGAGCGTGGCGTGATCCCACGTCCGGCCGGTCTCGGGATCCGCGATGCCGCCGACGAGATCCACCACGGGCACACCGTCGCGATACACGCAGCAGGCCGCACCGATCTCGCCGTGATCGAAGTTGATTCGGAACGCGTCGGCGACGGATTCCCAGCCCGGCTCGACCGCACCGCCGATGGTCACATCCATCTAGCGGAGTGTAGGGACAACGCTCCCGGTAGGATCCGGAGGTGGTCGAACGCTTCTACGTCGAGACGCTCGGCTGTCCCAAAAATGCGGTCGACTCGGACAAGGTCGTCGCCAGTCTCCTTGCCGACGGGTTGGAACCCGCCGATCGGGCCGAGGATGCGGATCTGGTCGTCGTCAATACGTGCGCGTTCATCGACGCGGCCCGGCAGGAATCGATCGAGGTCACCCTCGCACTTTCGGAGACGCGCAAGCAGGGTGCCCGACTGGTCGTGACGGGTTGCATGGCCGAGCGTTACGGCGACGAGCTCGCGGCCGCACTTCCCGAGGCCGACGCGGTCGTCGGATTCGCCGACGAAGGGGCGCTGGTCGACGTCGTCCTCCGTGGTCGCAAGCCCACGGGCGTTCGTGATCTCTTGGAGTTGCCGCGGCCCGCCACCCAAGCGCCGTGGGCCTACGTCAAGGTCGCGGAGGGTTGCGACCGCGCGTGTGCCTTCTGCGCCATCCCTTCGTTTCGGGGCGCGCAGCGGTCTCGCACGATCGAGTCGATCGAGGCCGAGGTCGCGGGGCTGGTCGATGGCGGGGTCGTCGAGATCGTGCTCGTCGCGCAGGACCTCGCCTGGTACGGCCGCGACATCGGCGAACCCGGATCGCTCGCGCCGTTGTTGCGTCGGCTCGACCGGTTGAGCGATCGCGGCCTCACCCGGATCCGGCTGCTGTACCTGTACCCGAGCGAGGTCAAGGACCCGCTGGTCTCGACCATGCTGGAACTCCCGACCGTCGTTCCCTATTTCGACCTGTCCCTGCAGCACGCGTCGGCTCCCTTGCTTCGACGCATGAAGCGCTGGGGGAGTGGTGACCGTTTCTTGGAAATGATCGACGGGATCCGCGCCGCGGAGCCGGACGCGGTGTTCCGATCGTCGTTCATCGTCGGATTTCCCGGTGAAACCGAAGACGACCACGATCAGCTGCTGCGGTTCCTGGACACCGCGCGCCTCGACTGGGCCGGGTTCTTCCCGTTCTCGCCCGAAGACGGCACCGCCGCCGTGCATCTCGACGGGGTCGTGGCGTCCGCAGTGGCCGAGGAGCGGCTGCGCGAGTGTGGTGAGGTGCAGGAACCGATCACCCGAGCGGCCCGGGACTCTCTGATCGGTGCGCGCCTCGATGTGATCGTCGACTCGGTCGACGGGTCGACCCTCGTCGGTCGCAGTCACCGTGAGGCACCCGAGATAGACGGTGTCATCCAGGTGCCCGGCGCGAACGGTCGCCCCGGCGCTCGGATCGCGGTCGACGTCACCGACGCGATCGGCCCCGACCTCATCGGCGTACCCGTCCTCGCGGGGGTGCCCGCCGCGTGACGTCGCCGATGCAGTCGATGAAGCGCTTCGGACCCGGTGCGCTGGCCACGCCGGCCAACTTCATCACCCTGGGTCGGCTCTTGCTCGCGATCCCGACGCTGTTGCTGATCCAACGCGACGGGTCCACCTGGCTCACGTGGAGCCTCTGGTTCTTCCTCTGCATCACCGACAGTGTTGACGGGTGGCTCGCCCGACGCGACGGCACGACTCGTTCGGGTGCCTTTCTCGACCCGATCGCCGACAAGGTGCTCACACTCGGCGGATTCCTGGCGCTGGTCTGGCGCGGCGACGTCTGGTGGGTGCCGGTCGCGATCATGGCGGCGCGCGAGATCTGGATCTCGGTGTATCGCATCGTCGCGGGCAAGAAGGGCATCTCCCTCCCCGCCGCGAAGCTCGGCAAGTACAAGGCGTTTTTGCAGATGCTGACCGTCGGCGGCTACGTCTGGCCGGTTACCGCCGACATCGAGTGGCTGATCGTGTCGTTGCTGTGGGTGACGGTCGCGCTCACGATCGTCTCGGGGGTCGACATCGTCCGGCGTGGGTATCAGGAGGGCAAGGCGTGAGATGTGACGTGCTGGCGATCGGCACCGAGCTGCTCCTCGGCCAGATCGTCGATACCAACTCGAGCTGGATCGGCGAGCACCTGGCCATGGCCGGGATCGACACCATGGAGCACCGCAAGATCGGCGACAACCTTCCCCGGATGATCGCCGCGCTCACGGAGATGTTGGAGAAGGCGGATTCGGTCATCGTCTGTGGCGGGCTCGGCCCGACCCAGGACGACGTGACCCGCGAGGCGATCGCCGGGGTGATGGGCGTCGAGTTGGAACGGCGGGAGGAACTCGTCGAGCAGATCAGCGCGATGTTCGGAGCGCGGGCCCGCGACATGCCGCTGAACAACCTGCGTCAGGCGGAGATCCCCGTCGGCGCGGAGGCGATCCCCAACCCGATCGGGACCGCCCCGGGCGTGCGCGCGCCGATCGGCGACTCGGTGGTCTACGCGGTGCCGGGCGTGCCCTACGAGATGCACCGGATGGTCACGGAGCAGGTGCTCCCGGATCTGTTGGCGCGCTCGGGTGAACAGTCGGCGATCGTGAGCGTTTCGCTCAAGACGTGGGGCCAGTCCGAATCGGGTCTCGCCGAGATGATCGCCCACCGCGTCGACGCGCAGACCAACCCGACGATCGCGTTCCTCGCCCGGGGCATCGAAGGTTTGGTCGTGCGCCTCACCGCGAAGGCCGCGACCGAGGCCGACGCCCGGGCGTTGATCGAAGCCGAGGAAGCTGAACTCCGTGCGATTCTCGGCCCGCTGGTCTTCGGCACCGACGACGAGACGATCGAGCATGCGGCGCTCGCGGCGTGTCGGGAGCGGGGCTGGACCCTGGGGGTCGCGGAGTCCTTGACCGCCGGGCTGATCGGTTCGCGCATCGGCGCGGTGCCGGGTGCGAGTGCGACGTTCCGGGGCTCGATCGCGTCGTACGCGACCGACGTGAAGCGGTCGGTGCTCGGGGTGACCGCGGAGCAGGTGATCAGCGAGGAGTGCGCGCGGCAGATGGCGGTGGGCGCGCAGCGGGTGCTCGGCGCCGACGTGGGTATTGCCGCCACCGGGGTCGCCGGCCCCGACGAGCAAGAGGGTCAACCCGTGGGCACCGTGTGCTTCGCAATCGCGTTGCCGGGGCGAGAGCCGGAATCGTTCGCGACGCGCCTGCCCGGAGATCGCGAACGCGTGCGACAGTTCGCGGCGATCTCGCTGCTCAACGGTCTGCGTCAACGCCTCGAGTCGCTCGACGGATGAGCGCGCTGAAGCGCGCGTTCCTCGCGGTCGTCCCACCGGCGGAAGTCCTCGATGCCATCGACGGACTGTTCGATCGGACCGGCCGTTCGAAGCTCCAATGGACGCGCCGTGATCAATGGCACCTGACCGTCCAGTACTTCGGCAAAGTCGCCGACGACGATGCGTTGGTGGGGACGCTCGCGGGCGCGCTCGATTCGGTCGCGGCGCCGACGGTGCAGGTCCGCGGTGCGGGCGGGTTCCCGTCGGCGCGACGAGCCGTGGTGTTCTGGCTCGGGGTCGCGGACGGTGACCCGCTCCGGGCGGTGCATCGGGCCGTGGCCGAGGCCGCAGGCGAGTTCATCCGGCCACGCGATCTCGCGCCGTTCGTGCCGCACCTCACGTTGGCCCGGTTGAAGAACGCGTCCAAGATCGTCGACGAGGTCGACGCGTTGGCCGATGTGGGTGTCGGCTCCCCGTGGACCGTCGACGAAGTGGTGCTGTTGGAGAGCGAGCCGGGCCGTGGCGGGTCGACCTACCGCCGCATCGCCGGTTTCACGTTGACCTGACGGATTCGGGGCCTTGAGATCGATTCCCGAATGGTCGATGAAGCGCCATGGAGCCCGAGGCGTTCGCCGAGCTGCTCCTCGCGGCGCGCGCCGGTGAGGAG
>JAENVU010000207.1 GCA_016650415.1 Acidimicrobiia bacterium | reverse complement strand
GTGTGGGTGGGAACTCTCCGTCTCGGCCGATGTGCGAGAACTCGCTGCCCCGACCGCGGCGGAGATCGCGGCGTTGCGGGGCTGGGATCCGCACGGGTGGTTCCTGCGCGCCTGACCGTCGACCCTGGACCCACGCGGCGGATTGGGGTCCGCTGACGGAGTCGGCCCTACCGTCTAGGGTCTCGCCGTCTACCGGGATGATGAGGAGCCATGGGCCGGGTTGTTCTCGACCACGTGACGAAGAAGTTCGACGAGGTGGTGGCGGTCGACGATCTCTCGCTCGAGATCGAGGACCGCGAGTTCCTCGTCCTGCTGGGGCCGTCCGGATGTGGCAAGTCGACGGCGCTGCGGGTGATCGCCGGCCTCGAGGACCCGACGTCGGGCACGGTCACGATCGGGGATCGGGTCGTGAACGACGTCGAGCCGAAGGATCGCGACATCGCGATGGTCTTCCAGAGCTACGCGCTCTACCCGCACATGTCGGTGCGCAAGAACATCGAGTTCCCGCTGCGGACCCGACACGTCGAACCGGCCGACCGCCAGATCGCGGTCAATGAGGCCGCGGTGGCGCTGGGCCTCGTGGGACTCCTGAACCGCAAACCCGCGCAACTCTCGGGTGGTCAGCGTCAGCGGGTCGCCCTGGCGCGCGCCATTGTGCGCCGTCCGGCCGTGTTCCTCATGGACGAACCGCTCTCGAACCTCGACGCCCAGCTGCGGATCCAGACCCGAGCCGAGTTGATCGAGCTTCAGCGCAACCTCCAGACCACGGTGGTGTATGTCACCCACGACCAGGTCGAGGCGATGACGATGGGTCACCGGATCGCGATCATGAACGACGGAGTGCTCCAGCAGGTCGGACCACCGCAGTCGGTCTACGAGCGTCCCGCCAACTTGTTCGTCGCCCGCTTCATCGGGAATCCGCCGATGAACACGATGGAGGGTCGGGTGGTGGATCGCGAGGGGGTGCGAGCGGTCGAGTTCGAAGGCGGTTGCCTCCCGCTCGACCCCGCCCACGCCGCGGCCGCCGAGGCGAGTGGAGCGAAGTCACTGGTCGTCGGGGTGCGGCCCGAACATCTGGCGTTCTCCGATGACGGCGCACTCCATGCGGTCATCACCGTGGTCGAGTCGCTCGGTCACGAGCGCCACCTGATCTGCCGGCTGACCGACGGTCAGATGATCATCGTCCGTCAGGGCTCCGATGTTCCGCGCCCGGCCGAGGGCACCGCGGTGCGGCTCGCCGCCGACCCGATGCACCTGCACGTCTTCGACGCCGTCACCGAACGGCGGATCGACCCGCGGTGAGCACCATCGACGGCGGTGCCACGCTCGGTGAGACCCGGTCGAGCGCGGTGGTCGGCGTCGAGGAACCGAAGCGGCCGCCGCGCAGCCGGCGCCGCATGCGGGAGATCGGCCTCGCCTACCTGTTGCTCCTGCCGTCGCTCGTGATCTTCGGCGTCTTCATCTTCTATCCGTTCCTCCGGAACTTCTATCTGGGCTTCTACCGGACTCCGCCGTTCCCCGGCCTCCCGATGCGATACGTCGGGTTCGACCAGTATCGAGACGTCCTGACCTCGACCGACTTCCTCGACAGTGTGAAGACGACGGTCCTGTTCATGATCATGACGGTGCCGGCCGGGATCGCGCTCGGACTCGGGCTCGCGGTGCTCGCGCATCAGCGACTCAAGGGCATCGGCGTCTACCGCACCATCTTCTCGTCGACGGTCGCGACCTCGGTCGCGGTGGCGTCGGTGATCTTCGGCACGTTGTTCAACCCGGTCGTCGGGCTCCTGCCGTGGCTGGGTGTCAATCCGCGTCCGCCGATCCTGGACAATCCCCAGTGGGCCCTTCCGGCCGTCGCGCTGGTGACGATCTGGCAGACGCTCGGGCTGACCTTCATCCTGATGTCGTCGGGCCTCCAAGCCATCCCCGACGAGATCCACGAAGCCGCCCGCGTCGACGGTGCCGGTGCGGGAACCCGCTTCTGGAAGATCACGATCCCGCTGCTCTCGCCCACGATCTTCTTTGCCGTCGTGATCGGTGGGATCTTCGCCTTCCAGACTTTCGGTCAGATCGATCTGCTCACCCAAGGTGGACCGCTCAAGAAGACGAACGTGCTGACCTACTTCGTCTACCGGACTCTGCGAACCGAGAACAACGACGGGAAGGCCGCGGTGCTCGCCGTCGCCCTGTTCACGATCACCATGACGTTGACCCTGGTGCAGATGCGTTTCCTCGAACGGCGGGTGCACTATGGCCGCTGAGCTGCCGCGCCCTTCGAGCGCCGGCCGGACGCGCGCCCGTCACCTCACGGGCCTCGCGGCCCGATACCTCCTCTTGACGGTGCTCGCGATCATCGTGATCTTCCCGCTGTACATCACGATCGTGAACTCGCTGCTGACCCCCGGACAGATCGCGGCGCGGCCGCCGAAGTTCTTCCCGCTGCATCCGCAGTGGGACACGTATTCGCGTGCCTGGGATGTCGGGCACATGTCGCGGTACCTCGTGAACAGTGCGATCGTGACCGCGTTCATCACGGTCGGACAGGTCGTGACCGCGACGCTCGCCGCGTACGCGTTCGCGTTCCTGGAGTTCCCGTTCAAGCGAACCCTCTTCGTCGTCTTCCTGGCGACGCTGATGGTTCCGTTCGAGGTCACGATCATCACCAATCTCACGACGGTGACCAGCCTCGGCTGGTACGACAGCTATCAGGGGCTCGCGGTCCCGTTTCTCGCCACCGGATTCGGTGCGTTCTTGCTGCGGCAGGCGTTCCTCCAAGTGCCCCGGGACCTGCAGGATGCGGCCGAACTCGATGGCTACGGACACTGGCGATTCATGCTTCGGGTCGCGGTGCCGTTGGCCCGGCCGGCGATGGCGGCGCTGAGCGTCTTCGCCTTCCTCGGCGCCTGGAACCAGTACCTTTGGCCCCTGCTCGTCACGAAGGACGATCGCTACCGCACCGTCCAGATTGGTCTCAAGCAACTGCGGGCGACGAGTATCGACCAGGTGAACGTGACATTTGCCGGCGTGATGATCGCGGCGCTGCCGCTCGTCATCCTGCTGCTCTTCTTCCAGAAGCAACTGGTGCGCGGTCTGACCGCCGGCGCCGTCAAAGGCTGAGTTTCTCAACGCGTTTCGGAGGTCCACCATGTCTCGAACCCGCTCGACGGTCATCGCGCTCACGGCCACACTCGCGCTCGTACTCGCTGCGTGCAGCAGCGGTGGGAGTAGCGACTCGAATGGCGGCAGCTCCGGAGGCGGGGCCACCGCGGCGAAATGCGCGGTCGGGGCACTCGCGAAGGTCACGACCCCGGTGACGATCACCTTCTGGCACGCGATGAACCGGGCCAACGAGGATGC
>JAENVU010000206.1 GCA_016650415.1 Acidimicrobiia bacterium | reverse complement strand
CACGGCCAGACTCGACGGGTCGGCGTCGGGGACGAGCGGCCCCAATACGACCATCTGCTCGGTCGGAAGCTCGACCGCAACCACCGTGTAGGGCACGAACGGGTCGGCGGCCATGTACGGAGGCGGCGGCTGGTAGTGATTCGTGGTCCACGACCACACGCGACCACGCCGGGACAGCTCGACCTCCTCGAGGTCCTCGGTCGGTGACATCGGATTCCGGGAGAACGCGAGGTTCTTCGGGAAGAAGTAGCTCCCCGTCTCGACCCCACGACTCCCGAGCAATGCCGGAGCATCATCCAGGGTGAACCAGCCATCGACGGCCGCGACTCGTGTCTTCATCTCGCTCATGGCGGCGCAGCCTACAGATCGGGGCGAAATGGCTCCGAAGGCGGTGTGACGGCGCTATTGGGTGACCCGGAACGCGCCCCGCATGAACGGATGGACCCGGCAGAAGAACGTGTAGTCGCCCGTCGGCAGGTTCGCCGGAGTGCTCCAGGTTCTGGTGCCCAGGGTCGGTTGGCCGAAGTTGCCGAGCTGGCCGGAGTCGAAGGTGATCGGCGCGTTCGCGGTCGGGAACGCGATCCCGGTCGACTTGTTGCAGGGCAGCCTGCACGCCGTGATCGTGTGGGCGATCCCGAATCCGTTCGCAGGCGTATCCCGATTGGTGAACGTGATCGAGCTTCCCTGGGTCACGGTCGGGATCTGAGGCAGGAAGTCGAGGTCGGTGGCGCCATATTCGAAGTTCTGGATGGTCACCGCGCTCGTCGCGGCGCCATTCGGGAGCGTCGCGGGATCCGGGAGCCCGAGATCGACCCCACCGCCGTGGTTGTCGTTCTCGGCCAGATGGCCGTGGGTCACCGCACCGGGCACATCGACGGCCGGATTGAAGGTCCCCTTGCCGCCTCCCCCGGGGGCAAACCAGGCGATATTGATTCCCATCGACTCGAACCACGACCAGTCACTCGTGTCGTAGGTCGCCTGCAGGCTCAGCACGTCGCCGGGCCGTACGTGCACCTTCCACGTCGCGGGCGTGGCCGTCATCGAGACGTCCCAGGACACGGGACCGCCGGGTTCGTAGTACACGGCATCGGACTTGAACAGACGCCCGGTCTTCGGGCCCCGGCGGAGTTGTCGGGTGACGAACAGCTCGGTCGACAGGCCGCCGGCATGCAGATGGCCCATCGTCTGGACGATCACACCACCGGTCGGAACGGTGTACTCGTTCTTCTTCGGACCGTTGCCATACGGGTTGTTCGCCATGGCCGGATAGGTGTACCGGCCGTTCACCCCGGCGCCCGCGACGGCATCGAACACGGGGTAGTTCGAGCCATTGTCGACATCCATCCAGATGGGTCGAACCGAGCGCAGCTTGACCCGGCCGACGGCGGGCACGAAGTCGAGGTCGTAGGTGACGCGGACGTCGAAGCTCTGGTCGACGAGCACGTGCAGCATGTAGTTGAGCAGCCACTGGTCCGACGGCGAATACGGATATCCGAACCCGGTCGGCAAGGTGAGTTCGGACTTCTCCTCGCCCGTCGCGAAGAACCGTTCCGGGATCGACGGCACCGTCATGTCCGGGGCCGAGAGGTTCAGCCACACCGCGTGGTGCAACATGATCACGTCGGATGCCGGTACGGAACCGTCGGGCAGGATCATGTTGGCCTTGATGCCGGTGATCCATCCGGGGACCGTCGGCCGCGGAATGTTGGCGGACGAATACTGGATCCAGTTCTGCCCCGGGTTGAGATGGACCGGTCCGTACTCGTAGTGCAGATGCTGGGGCGTCGGAGCTGCGCTGGCCGCCTCGGGTGCTGCGACCGAGATGGCAGCGACGGAACCCGCGATCAGCAGGAGGACGGCGAAGGGAAGCGACCCGCCGAAATTTCATGACGGGAAGGTAGTGGTTTCATGTCAAGTCGCGCGTTCTGTGCGCGATCGTCACACAAAACGCGTAATTCGCTCTACGGCTGCTTGACCCAGACCGAGACGTGTTGACGGCTGGTGCCGGCGAACGGACTGCGATCCCAGTCGTTCCACCGCTCTCGCAGCGTCAGCCCCGCCAGCCGAGCCATGAGATCCAGCTCCGACGGCCACACGTAGCGGAACGGAATCGAAAACGACTCCCACCGCCCGTCGACGTTCCAATGGTGATGCGAAATCAGCCCCTGACGAGCAAGGTCGAACTCGTCGAAGCCGAGATGGTCGGGCGTGACGCTGAACGGCCGCACCGTCTCACCGGGCGGGAGCCGCTGGAGATCGGGCACGCCGACCTCGATCACGAAGCACCCGCCGGGTTCGAGATGCGCGGCGACGTTCAGGAAGCAGTCGACCTGCTGGTCCTGGGTCGTCAGATTGTTGATCGTGTTGTAGACGAGGTACGCGAGCCGGAACGATCCGTCGACCCGGGTGGTCGCGAAGTTCCCGATGGTCACGTCGATCGCCTCGGCCCCCGCCTTCTCCGCCAGCTTCGCGACCATCGCCGCCGAGTTGTCGATCCCGTGGACGCGGATACCGCGCGCACTCAGCGGCAACGCGACGCGACCGGTACCGATCCCGAGTTCGAGCGCCGGACCATCGCCGGCCAGTTCGGCGAGGAAGCCGACGGTGCGCTCGAGGATCGCGGGTTCGAACCGATCGGCCGCGGTCGCGTCGTACCCGGCAGCGATCCGATCGTCGAAATGGATCTCGGTCATGGCGCCACCGTAGGGCGACGGTTCGGCGTCGCGACCTGAGTTTCCGGGGTCGCCTCAGAGCCGGACGACAGTGCGGCCGACGGTCTCGCGACGCTCCATGGCCGTCAGCCCGTCCGGAAGATCCGCGAAGGAAATCTCCTGACCGACCACCGGCCGCAGCGACCCGTCTTCGATCAGCCCGCACAACTCGGCGTGCAGGTGCTCACCGTCGGCATGCGCCGGGAAGTTGAAACCGGTCAGGTTCCGGAAGGTGATCGGATCGTCGACGTAGGCATGACAGACGCCGACGAGCGAGAAGTTCCCGAACACCACGGGCCGCGGCACGATGCCTTCGTCCTCGGCTTCGATCCCGGTCGCGAACCCGGCAATCACATGCCTCCCGTTGAAGGCCATGGCGCGAAAGGTCTCCGTGGTGATCGCACCGCCGAGCGTGTCGAAGGCGACATCGACGCCACGACCGTCGGTCGCGTCGGCCACCGCGGGGACGAAATCCTCGTCGCGGTAGTTGATCACCCGCTCGGCGCCGAGTTCACGACACAGATCGAGCTTTGCGGGTGAGCCCGCCGTCGCGAACACCCGCGCACCGGCATGCACACCGAGTTGGATCGCGGCCGAACCCGCTCCACCCGCGCCGGCGTGTACCAGCAGCGTCTCCCCCGACTGGAGCCGCGCCCGCTCGTACAGGGCCAACCAGCCGAGGTGGAACGGCATGAGGATCCCCGCCGCCGCCGGGAGCGGGATGGAGTCGGGCATGGTGAAGGTCATCGCGACCGGCGCAGTGGCGAACTCGGCGTAGCCACCGAACGCGGCCGAGGGAATGGCGACCACTCGTCGACCGACCCAGGCCTCAGCACCCGGTCCCGAACCGCGGACCGTACCCATGACCTCCATACCGGGGATGTACGGCATCGGGGTGCGCACCGTCTTGTAGCGGCCGTGGATACCGTCGAGGTCGTTGAAGTTGAGCGTGACGGCTTCGACCTCGATGAGCAGTTCATCCGGCCCGGGAGTCGGTTGGTCGACCTCGTCCAGGACCAGGACGTCGCGCGGCGAACCGAACTCGTGGACCCGCCACGCCTTCACTGCGGATCCGAATCGACGAGCACGACGGTACGGCCGACGGTCCGGCGGTTGGCCATGGCATCGATCGCTCGGGGTACTGCGTCGAAGTCGACCGACTCGCCCACGACGGCACGGATGGCGCCGGACTCATAGAGATCGACGATCTCGCGCATGATGGCCGCACCCTGCTCCCCCGAGGCGAAGTTCCACCCCATCGCGGTCTTGACCAGGTGCGCCATCTCCGGTGCGGCGTAGGTGAGGAGCACTCCGCACAACTTGAGGTTCCCGAGCGCCACCCGCCGCGGGACGATGAACGCTTCGTCGGCCACTTCCTTGTTGGAGGCGAACCCCATCATCAGGTACCGGCCGTTGTACGCGGTGCACGCCATCGAGGCTTCCATCACCGCTTCGCCGACGTTGTCGAACACGACGTCGACACCGCGGTCGCCGGTCTCGGCGAGCACGATCGGCTGGAACTCATCTTCGAGATAGTCGATCACCACATCCGCGCCGAGCTCGCGACACAACGCCACCTTCTCGGCGCCGCCCGCCGTCGCGATCACGCGCGCACCGAGGTGCTTCGCGATCTGAATGGCCGCCGACCCCGACCCGCCCGCGGCGGCGTGGATCAGGACGGTCTCGCCGCGCTGGAGCGCGGCGCGGTCGACGAGTCCGAGCCACGCGAGGTGAAAGGGGAAATACAGCGCGGCCGCATCGGGGAGCGGGATGGACTCCGGGATCGAGAACGCCGAGACCGCCGGTCCGACCGCGTACTCCGCGTACCCGCCGTGCGCGCCCGTGGTCGTCGCGACCACCCGATCGCCGAGCCGCCCCTCGACACCGTCCCCGCAGGCGTCCACGACGCCCATCACTTCCATACCGGGGGCGTACGGCAGCTCGGGCCGCACCATCATGTTGCCGCCGTTGATCCGCTCGAGGTCGTTGAGGTTGAGCGGAATCGCCAGGACCCGCACCCGGACCTCGCCCGGGCCCGGATCGGGGATCGGCACCTCGTCGAGTTGGAGAACGTCGAGCGGCTCGCCGTATCGGTGCAGCCGCCACGATCGCATCGTCGCCACCATTTCGCTCCTCCCGATCGCGGCTACACCGCTCCGAACTCGGTAAACACGTTGTTGGCCTCCGCGACGATCCGATCGATGATCTGACCCACGGTCGGCAACTCGTCGATCACCCCGACCACCTGACCCGTCGGCAACACCCCGGTGTCGAGCCGACCATCGACGAGCGCCGCCTTGGTGAGCATCGGCGCGTTGGCGGCCATTGCCACCTGAGCCCAGGACAATCCCTGTTCCTTGTGCATCGCCCGGCCCTCCTTCAGGAGGTCACCGATCCCGCGGCCGCTCAGCTTCCGGAACCGCAGGGCGTTTCCGAACGAGCGCGGGAACGCGGTGACGCGACCGGCACCGTCGAGATGATCGACGAGTTCGGTTCGGATCACACGCTGCGGGTGACCGTCGACCTGCTTGGTCACCACCGTGTCGGTCACCGCCGCCTGGAGGTAGCGCGCCTTCACCGCATCGGGGACCCGACTCTCGGCGGAGAGGAGAAACCGCGTCCCCATCGCGATCCCCGCCGCGCCGTAGGCGAGTGCGGCCACCAGGCCGCGGCCGTCGAAGAACCCGCCCGCGCCGATCACCGGAATGTCGACGGCGTCACACACCTGGGGCAACAGCAGCGACGTCGGAACGGTCCCGGTGTGGCCACCGCCTTCCGCACCCTGTGCGATCACCGCGTCGACACCCCACTCCGCGACCTTCTCGGCGTGGCGGCGCGCCCCGACGGTCGGCATCACCACGACGCCCTGGTCCTTCAGGGACTTGACCAACCGCTCACCGGGCGCTTGGGCGAAGCTCGCGACCTTCACCCCTTCACGCACCATGAGGTTGATGCGATCGTCGATGTCGGGCTGATCCGATCGCAGGTTCACACCGAACGGTTTGTCGGTGCGGTCCTTGACCGAGGTAATCGCGGTCTCCAGCTCGGGCACACTCATCGTCGCGCTGGCCAGGATGCCGAGCCCACCTGCCGCGCTCGTCGCCGCGGTGAGGTTGGCACCCGCAACCCAGCCCATCCCGGTCTGCACGATCGGATACGTGACTCCGAACAGCTCGCACGCCGCGGTGGTCAACTTCGGATGCGCGGGATGGTTCACGGCTTCTCCCCTCTTGGCCCTACGGGCCGGGCCAGTCGGGCCCCGCTCGGCCCACACCGCGGCACGCGCAACCGTTCCGGGGCCTCACTCACGGGTTGGGGACTTCTTGGTCGCGCAGACCGTGGGGGTCGATGACCTCACGGATGAGCGCGAGCTCGTCGGGCGTCGGCGCCCGGGTCTCGGGCACATCGCTCGGCACCACGAGATCGAATCCGGTCGCAGCGACGATCTCGTCGACGGTCACGCCGGGGTGGACCGAGTGCAACCGCATACGGTGATCGTCGGTCTCGAAGTCGAGCACCCCGAGGTTGGTGACGACGTGGTGCAGGTGATGGAACCGGCCGGCCGCACCGAGCTTGGCGGCGCGGTCGTACCCGACACCGGTGACCACATCGACCTTGGGTACGAACAGGCGCGGGGAATGGTTCGGCAGGAAGTAGCTGGTCGTGTTCTGGATCGTGTTGCCGGGCGCGCCGCGGAACCCGAGCAGCTGAGCCTTGGGCTGGTCCCAGTCACCGACGAACGCGAAGTTCTGGTTGCCGTACATGTCGATCTGGCTGGCACCCATGATCACGTGGCGGCGGCCGGACCACACCACGTCGAACATCGACCGGTAGGGGTTCCACGCCTCGATGACCTTGGCTTCGTCGGTCGGGCCGACGGGGTACGGGCCGCTGATGAAGAGCGCCTCACCGTCGGTCATGACGAGGTCGGGCGAGAAGCTCGCTCGGGCCAACCGGCCGCCGATCATCGGCACGGTGCCGATGGGGTTCGCCAGGATCTCGCCGGCATCGCGGAAGCATTCCGCCACCGCGATCACGCAGTACTCCGCCCTCGTGATGAGATCTGCTGTCGTCTCGCTCACTGCGCTACCCCCGCGACCTTCCGGTATTCGTCGTGACCGCCGCAATCGAGGTACTTGGCTTTCCACTCGGCCCACGCCTCGGGCGACTTCGCACTCGCGACGTACGCGCGCTGGAACTCTTCGTCCCGCGGGTAGTCGGGCACGCACTCGGTGAAGTGGGCCCCGTGCGGTGCTTCCACCACGCCGTCGGTCATGAGGCGGTTGATCTTCAACGACTGCACCGGGCCGCCCGCGGCCAGATCGTCGGTGTCGACGATCCGCTCGACGCTCATGAACCGCCGATCGGCCGCCATGCAGAACAGGTCGTCGAAATAGGGATCGACGTTGAGGTACTGCCCGTTCCCGCGCCGATCACCGCGGTGCATGTGGATCAAGGCCACGTCGAGGGGCAACGCCGGCGCCGCCACCAGCTCCTCGCCGTCGTCATAGGGCGAGACGACCGTCTTGATCTCGGCCTGACGTTCGACCAGATCCGATCCGAGGCCCACGCGCGTGGGCAGGAACGGAACCCGCCAGGCGGCGGCCTGGAGCCCGAGCAGGAACATCCCCTCGTCCATCTCCAGGGTCGACACGGCACCGGTCTGGCGCGCGGTGCGGAAGTGCGGTTCCAGGGCGATCGAATCCAACGAGCAGAACGCGTACACGGCCTTGCGCACCTTGCCCGTCGCGCACAGCAGCCCCAGATCGGGACCGCCGTACGACACGACCGTGAGGTCCTTCACGTCGCTCCGCGCGAGGGCCCGCACGAGACTCATCGGCTTGCGTCGGGAACCCCAGCCGCCGATCCCGAT
>JAENVU010000205.1 GCA_016650415.1 Acidimicrobiia bacterium | reverse complement strand
GGTCGGTGGAGTCGGCACCGCCGCGATCACCGACCTGGTCGCCGCGGTGCGCGGGCATCGAGGCCGGGTCGCGGTGATGTGCGGTACCGGCGTCACCATGGCCCGCCATGGTGTGGTGGCCGAATGGCTGCGGTGGGTCATCCTGATCCTCTCCGGTTCCGTGGACCGCGCCGGCGGGATGCGCGCCAACCGCGGCGTGATCAACCGGCTGCGTCCACCGCGAGCGGATCGGGCGGCGAGTCCGTCGCGCCCCGGACCCGAGAGTCGGCCGGAACTCCCGCGCGTCATCGGGCAACTCCCGATCGTCGCGATGGTCGACGAGATCGAAGCGGGGCGGTTGCGGGCGCTCGTCGTCGCCGGCGGCAATCCGATCACGGCCTTCCCGCAGCCCGATCGCCTCCGCGCGGCGCTCGCGCGCCTCGATGTCCTCGCGGTCATCGACGTCGCGGAGAACGAACTCACCGGGCTCGCGACCCACGTCCTGCCCGCGACCGGACAGCTCGAACGGGCCGATCTGACCCTCGCCGAACTCACCGCCGTTCGATCCGGGATGCAGTTCACCCCCGCCGTCGTGGCGCCCGTGGGTGCACGAAGGCCCACGTGGTGGATCCTGGCCTCGGTCGCGCAACGGATGGGGTGCGAGATGCTCGGTGGCGCCGCGCCGGATCAGCTCACCGACACCGACGTCCTGCGGGGGCTGCTCACTCACTCACCGATCCCCGTCGACGAGGTGCTGGCGGCCGGACCGCGCGGCATCGACGTTCCGCACGAGTACGGCTGGGTGCACGACGAACTCCTCCCCGACGGTCAGTGGAATGTCGCACCGCGCGTCATGCTCGAGCAGTTACCCACCTGGACCCCGCCCGCAGCCGCGCTCGTGCTCACCCCGCGCCGGTCGATGGCCTGGAGCAACTCGGTCCGCTACGGACCCGGCGACGACGGACCGCGCGCCCATCTCAACCCCGACGATGCGCTCGATGCCGGCGTCCACGACGGGGAACCCATCCAGCTCATGAGCGCGCACGGCACGGTGCTGGTCACCGCCACGGTCGACGACCGCGTCCGGACCGGGACCGTCTCGATGACCCACGGCCACCCGGCCCGGAGTCCGGGCGCGCTGGTCAGCTCGGCCGTCGATGTCGATCCGTTGACCGCGATGCCCCTGGCGTCGGGCGTTCCCGTGACGATCGCCGCCGCGCCGGGTCTTGGTTGACCGGCCGGGACTCCGGCGCGGGCGAGGTCACCAATCCGTGGGCCGGTAGTCCTTCAAGAACTGGCCGTACTGGTGCTCGCCGGTGTTGATCCCCACGATGATCGGATCCACAATGCGCGCGGCACCGTCGACGATGTCGAGCGGAGGATGGAAGCGGTGCTCCTCGGTCTTGCGCTGCGCGATCTCGACCGGATCCTCGTCACTCACCCAGCCGGTGTCGACGCTGTTCATGTGAATCCCGTCGGCGTGATATTCGGCCGCGGAGGTACGCGTCATCATGTTGAGCGCGGCCTTGGCCATGTTCGTGTGCGGGTGCCGTGTGGTCTTGAACCGCCGGTAGAACTGACCCTCGACCGCCGAGACGTTCACGATGTGTTTGTCCCGATCGGGGGTCTGCATCATCAGTGGCTTGAGACGCGCGTTGAGCACGAACGGCGCGACGGCGTTGACCAGCTGGGTCTCGAGCAGCTCGACCGTCGGGACTTCGGCCAGCGTGAGGCGCCAGGAGTTGCGACCCCGCAGGTCGACCTGCTGGAGGTCCTGATCGAGGAGTCCCTCGGGGAACAGATGGCCCTGCGCGCGCGCGTCGTCGGCCAACACCACGGCCTGGGACAACTCGGCCGCGTGGGTGAGTCCGGCGAGTGCAGGGACGGCCGTGGACGCGGCCGCAGCGGCGTCGGCGCCGACGAGATCGGTCCCGCGGAGACCTTCGTATGCGCCCAGCAGCCGCTGGGCCGGGCTCGGAAGGTCGGCGAGCGCCGTGGTCTCGAGTTCCATCATGTGCGCGTAGAACTCCGGCGGCCGGCGCACGGTCTGACACGCGTTGTTCACGATGAAGTCGAGCCGGTCATAGGTCGCGCCGAGGTGAGTGCAGAAGGCCTCGACGCTCGGCGTATGACGCAGGTCCAACCCGAAGATCTCGAGCCGGTCACCCCACTCGGCGAAGTCCGGCTCGCGCGAGTACCGCAGCGCGGAATCCCGCGGAAAGCGCGTGGTGACGATGAGCCGCGCGCCGGCCCGGAGGAGCTTGATCCCGGCCTGATATCCGATCTTGACCCGACCGCCGGTGAGCAACGCGACCCGACCGCGAAGATCGGCGGTCTCGGTGCGCTTCGTGAAATTGAAGTCCGCGCACGTGGGGCACATCTGGTCGTAGAAGTGATGGACCCGGTCGAAATGTTCCTTGCAGACGTAGCAATGCCGCGGATCGTCCACCGCGCGTTCGTCCTCGACCTCCTCGGGTCGGAAGTCTTCGGGGGCGAAGACGTTCGGCGTGGTGAAGACCGGCTTCGATCGCAGCGTGCGGATTCCGGTCTCGTTCAGAGCCGCTTCGTCCCGCGCCCGCTTCTCCAGCTTCTCGCGCCGTTGTCGGGCGCGGACGCGCTGGCGGCGCGTGTCGACATCGGGTGCGAAGACTTCCGCCGCGGCCTGCCGGAGCCGGATCCGCTCGTCCGTGCTCAACGCTTCGAGCATCGCCGGGTCGCGGGCGATGGCCTCGAGCAGCTCGACCGCGTCCAGAATCCGAGCGGCGCGCTCGGGATCCTGCTCAGCCACGTCTACCCACCGAGCTGATCGGCAACGTTGCCCAGGATGCCCGGTGGCACGAAGTTGTTCTCCGTGGTCTCGTCGGCTTCGGTGAGTTCGACCATACGGGTGACGACTTCCGCTGGGTCCATCTGGGCGCCGGTCACCATCTCGCGCATCCTCTGGAAGAGCGGGGTCGCGGGCGCGGTGAGCGATTCATCGCCGAACCACTCCCACATCGAGTCGGCCATCCGATCGTTGAAGCCGGTGAGAAATGGACCCGGGTTCAGCAGGGTGACGTCGACGCCCTGCCCGGCGAGTT
>JAENVU010000204.1 GCA_016650415.1 Acidimicrobiia bacterium | reverse complement strand
TCCTCGGGGGGGAGGGCTTCGAGGTCGTGGGCGAAACCGGACGCGGCGACGAAGCCGTCGAGCTGGTCCGAAGCGTGAGGCCCGACCTCGCCATCCTCGACATCAAGATGCCCGGACTCGACGGCCTGTCGGCGGCCCGCCAGATCACCGAGGACCGTTTGGCCGCGGTGCTCATCCTCACGGCGTTCTCCCAACGTGATCTCGTCGAGCAGGCGCGCGACGCGGGCGCCATGAGCTACATCGTCAAGCCGTTCCAGAAGAGCGATCTCATCCCCGCCATCGAAGTCGCGCTCGGCCGTCACTCCGAGCTGACGAGCCTTGAAGCCGAAGTCACCGACCTCGCCGAGCGGCTCGAAGCCCGCAAGACGATCGACCGCGCCAAGGGTGTCCTGATGGACAAGCACGGAATGAGTGAGGCCGAGTCCTGGCGGTTCCTTCAGACCGAGGCGATGAACCGACGTACGAAGGTCCACGAGATCGCGGCGCTCGTCATCGCCGGCGAACTCGCACCGCCCAGCGCCGCGTGAGCGCGCCGGTGAGCAAGCTGCTGCTGCTCGACGGCCACTCACTCGCGTACCGGGCGTTCTACGCACTCCCCACCGACCTCGCGACCTCCTCGGGCCAGGTGACCAACGCGGTCTACGGCTTCACGTCGATGTTGATCAAGGTCGTCGGCGACGAGCGTCCGGATCATCTCGGCGTCGCCTTCGACACGGCCGCGCCCACGTTTCGCAAGGAGATGGACGCGACCTACAAGGCCGGCCGCAAGGAAACGCCCGACCTCTTCAAGTCGCAATTGCCCCTGATCCATCAGGTGCTCGAGACCCTCAAGGTGCCGATCGTCGAGATCGACGGCATCGAGGCCGACGACGTGATCGCGACCCTCGCCGAGCGCGCCGCCGCCGACGGGATCGACGTCATCATTGTCACCGGCGACCGCGACTCGTACCAGCTCGTCCGCGACCCTCATGTGCGCGTCCTCTACAACAAGCGCGGCGTCTCCGACTACGCGCTCTACGACGAGGCCGGGATCGCGGAACGCACCGGCGTCACGCCGGCCCAAGATCCCGAGTACGCGGCGCTCCGGGGCGATACGAGCGACAACCTGCCCGGGGTGCCGGGCATCGGTGAGAAGACGGCCGCCAAGCTCGTCAACGCGTACGGCACCCTCGAAGGGATCTTCGACCATCTCGACGAGCTCCCGCCGAAGCAACGCCAGAACCTCGGCGAAGCACGCGAGCAGGTCTTCCACAACCGCACGATGTCGATTCTGCGACGCGATGTTCCGATCGATCTCGCCGTCGACGCGCTGCAGATCGGTGGATGGGATCAGGAGGCGGTCAAGGAACTCTTCTACCAACTCGAGTTCCGCACGCTGTACCCGCGGTTGCTCGAGGCGCTGGGCGAGAGCGAGGCGGCCGAAGCCGAGGCCGGAGAGACGCTGGACGTCGAGGTGGTGCGGACGCCGGACGTTGCGGCGGTCACCGAACTCGTCGAGCAACTCTGCGCACGCGGTGAGCGGTACGCCATCGATGTCGACTGGTTGGGGACGCCGGGGATCGGCGGGCTCAAGGGAATCGCGATCGCGACCAGCGATGCCGTCACCTACGTCCCCGAAGATCTGATCCGGAACGAGCAACTCGCGCCGAGCTGGTCGCGCCTGTTCAGCGCGGGGGGACCGCCCATCGCCGCCCACCGGGCCAAGGAACTCATGCACGGCATCATCCGGTCTGCCGGCACCGAGATCGCGACCCTTGATCTCGATACCGCCGTCATGGCCTACCTGGTCGATCCCGGCGAAGGGAAGTACGACCTCGGCGATCTCGTCGGTCGCTTCTGTGGCATCGAGCTGATCTCGCCCGACCGCGCCGCGACCGAGGGCACGCTCGACCTCGACGGCGACGCGTCGGTCGACGATGCCGGCCGCCAGGCGGTCGCGGTGTTCCGACTCGGCGATGAGCTGCGATCGGTCCTCGAATCACGCGAGCTGTGGGACCTCTACACCGACGTCGAACGACCGCTCGTCGGCGTCCTGGCCGAGATGGAAACCGCCGGCATCCGCGTCGATCGTGAGTTTCTCGATCACATGCGCGCCGATCTCCAAAAGCGCTGCGACGAACTCGAAACCAAGATTCACGCCCACGCGGGGGAGCCGTTCGTCGTCAACTCGGTCCCGCAACTGCGCCGCATCCTGTTCGAGGTGCTCGAACTCACGCCGGTGAAGCGCACCAAGACCGGGCCATCGACCGACGCCGATTCGCTGCAGAAGATGGCGGCCGCCGGTGACCATCCGATCCTGGCCGATCTCCTGAAGTACCGGGAGGTCGAGAAGCTTCGCAACACCTACGCCGAAGCGTTGCCCCGGCTGATTCAGGACGACGGTCGGATCCACGCGACGTTCAACCAGATCGCCACCACCACCGGTCGCATTTCGAGCGAGAACCCGAACCTCCAGAACATCCCGGTCCGGACCGAGGAAGGGCGCGAGCTTCGGAGGGCGTTCGTCGCCGACGAGGGATGCGGTCTCCTCACGGCCGACTACTCGCAGATCGAACTCCGGATCCTCGCCCACCTTGCCGAGGACCCGGGCCTGGTCGACGCCTTCAATCGCGGCGCCGATGTCCACACCATCACCGCGTCGAAGGTCTTCCACGTGGACGAAGCGAAGGTCGACGACTTCCAACGGCGGTTCGCCAAGGTCGTGAACTACGGCTTGGCGTACGGCATGGAGGCCTACGGCCTGGGCCAGCGACTCGACATCCCGACCGACCAGGCCAGAGAGATCCTCGACGCCTACTTCGAGTCGTTCCCGAACGTGCACGCCTACATGGATCGCACGATCGAGGAAGCGAAATCGCGCGGCTACACGACCACCATCCTCGGCCGACGGCGCCAGATCACCGAACTCGCGTCCGACAACTTCCGCATCCGCCAGATGGGGGAGCGGATGGCCCAGAACGCGCCGGTACAGGGTTCCGCGGCCGACATCTTCAAGGTGGCGATGATCCGCATGGACCGCGCGCTCCGAGACGGCGACTTCGCGACCCGGATGATCCTGACCGTGCACGACGAGCTCGTCTTCGAAGTACCGACGGCCGAACGCGAGGCGATCGAGCCGGTCGTGCGCACCGCGATGGAGGGCGCGATCGAACTCAACGTCCCGCTGGTCGTCGACATGGGCTTCGGCCCCAGCTGGGCCGAGGCCAAGTAGCCGACCGGATCGCACACCCGTGTCCAAGTTGATCTACTCCGCCATCACATCCCTCGACGGGTACGTCGCGGACGCCGACGGCAACTTCGAGTGGGCCGCGCCCGACGACGAAGTGCATCGATTCGTCAACGAACTCGAACGGCCGATCGGCACCTATCTGTACGGTCGCCGGATGTACGACGTCATGGCCGCCTGGGAATCGATGGACATCGCCGGCGATCCGTCGAGCGCAACGACCGAGTACGCGAACATCTGGCGGAACGCCGACAAGATCGTTTACTCGACGACGCTCACGGCAGTGACGAGTGCACGCACCCGGCTCGAGCGGCGATTCGACCCGGCCGCCGTCGCGAAGTTCAAGGCCGCGTCGAAATCCGATCTGTCGGTGGGCGGCTCGCACCTCGCCGGCCCGGCCATCGCCGCGGGACTGGTCGACGAGTACCACCAGTTCGTGACCCCCGTCGTGGTCGGGGGTGGCACCCACTGGCTGCCCGACGACGTGCGACTCGACCTCGAACTCGTCGACACCCATCGCTTCGCGGGCGGGGTCGTCCATCTCCACTACCGGACGAAGCCATGACCGCACCGGCGGCCCGGGTTCAGCCCGACTGAGCCGCTCCTCGGTAGGCGTACCGAGTGATGGCGACCGGGCCGCAGCCGTCGCCCGCGCCCTCGACGGCCTGGAGCATCTCCTCGGCCGCATCATTGAACGGGGCGGCGGCCGTCCGCCCACCGGGGTCGAGCTCGACGAGGAACATCTCGCCCTCCCGAAGCGCGACGACGAGCTGGTTGTACGCCGGTCGGACAGCCACGCCGGTGAGGCGGGTCCGACCGGTGACGCGCACCACCTTCTTCGCAAAGCTGGGCGAATAGACAGTGGAGCCACCGATGATGTCGACGCTCAGGGCAAGGCACCCGCCGAATACCTTGTCGACGATCGCCGTCGCCGGTTCGAGATCCTTTTCCGGGATTCCCATGTCCGCGATCGGCTCCCGGGGTGTCGAGGACGTCGTACGAGGGTTCGCTTCGTCGCCAGAACCGCAGGCCGTCGCGCTCAGCGTCACGATTCCGATCAGGAGGATGCGTGCGGCCTGGCTCGTACCTCTCGCCATGACGGCGACCCTAGGCGGGTGTTCCGGAGTCAGCCTCCCGATTGACCACCAGCGACTCCCTCGCACTGCGAACGCCGAACGGGCAATATGCGTAGCCAGCGTTCGTCGGCTGTCCGACGAAGAACACCGAGTTCGGAGGTCGTCGTGGACGAGAACAAGGAACTAGTGCGCCGGTTGTTCGACAGCGTCTTCAACGACCGGGATCTCGACCTCTGCGATGACATCGTCGCAACCGACTACGTCGAGCATGCAATCGCACCCTTCGGAGGAGAAGAGCCGGGAGACGTCATCGGTCCCGAGCACATGCGCAACGTCGTCACTTGGTTGGTCGATCAATATCCCGACATGACCATGCGCATCGATTCCATCGTCTCCGAAGGCGACACGGTCGCCGCTCGGGTCTGGTCCGAAGGTACGAATCTCGGCAAGCTCAACGGCGTCGTCCCTCCAACCGGCAAGCGGTTCGCCGGCCAACAGACTCACTGGTACCGAGTCGAGGGCGGCAAGCTCGCCGAGCACTGGGCCGTCCGCGACGACCTCGGCACGATGCTGCAGCTGGGCATCCTGAATCTGCCCGGGCCCCCAGCCTGAGCCTCGGTCCGGACCTCCGCGCCGCGACGCGTACCAATCTGCCGATCGCCGACCATGCCCCAGGCGGACCCCAACCCACGGCGCGCCCGTACGGTGTCGGTATGAAGCCGAGTCCGTCGGATCCCTGGTTCAACGAGATCGCGGCCTTCCCGGGTCCCGCGTATCTCCGGAACGCGTTCATGGCGAGAACCCGCCAGAGCGGGCAATCTCTCGCCGCGACCTGCTGAAGATCTCTCACAGAGCGCGCCGTTGTCCGGAGTGCTATCAATACGCGTCCGTCGCTTCCGCCCGGGTACCCCGATGAAGCGAGACCGACACATGTTCGTGACAGTCATCCATCGAATCCACGACCCCGAAGGCTTCCAGGCAGCAGAGGCCAAGGCGCTCGAAGCTGGGCTTCCCTCCCACGTTGCGTTACCAATCCACGCGGCGACCAACAACCATGAACTCGGCATGTGCATTTGGGAAGGCGAATCGGTCGACGCTGTGCGCGAGGTGGTTGAAGGCGCGGTCGGAGCGTGGGCGAACAACGAGTACTACGAGATGCACGTCGACGGACTCACGCCGCAGCTGGTGAAGTAGCTGGCTGGTCGCGACTGCCCCACCGGACTGCGGCCCACGGTGGTCGCGGGATTGCTCGGGGTTGTTGGTCGAGGACGATCAGTAGGTTGTCGGCGGTGAAGCCCTGCCCGGACGGTCCCTGGTTCAACGAGATCGCCGCGCACCTCGGGAAGACGTATTGGGCGCCTGATACCGGCCGGGTAATGGCGTTCACCAACCTGACGTAGCCGGGTCGAGACGCACCTCTCGTTGATCACCTGGCTCCGCGAGCTGCTGGAATGAGCCAGGTGAAAGACATTCGGTGTCGCCCGGCCGCGGCTGAGGATTTCCCTTTTCTGGCGAAGATGCTTGGCGAGGCCGCAGTCTGGCGTCCCGACAAGCCGACACCGACCGCCGACCAGGTGCTCGCCGATCCACGCTACGCGATGTACCTCGCTGGATGGCCGAGGCAAGGCGACTACGGACTCGTTGCCGAACAGGATGGACCGCTGGGCGCGGCGTGGTATCGGACCTACACCGAGGTGAGCCATGGTTATGGCTTCATCTCTGAGGATGTCCCGGAACTGTCGATCGCCGTAGTCGGGTCGCGTCGGCACGAGGGGATTGGTCGTCGGCTTCTCATCGGCCTCATCGAGGCCGGCATTGCTCACGGTTACCCGGCTCTGAGTCTCAGCGTCAACGGCGACAATCCGGCGCGTGGCCTCTACGAGTCGGTCGGTTTCGTGCCGGTCGAGAAGCACGTGTCGTCCTGGACAATGGTCAGACACGCCGCTCAGTCAGACTGAGCCACTGCCGGCCGCTGGGTGCGGTCGCAAAGTCGATAGCGTCGAGGCGTGGACCGCGCCGTGCCCCCGATTCCAAAGGACGACTGGTTCAACGACATCGCGGCGTTCCTCGGCAAGGCGTACTGGGCGCCTGACACCGGACGGGTCATGGCGTTCACCAAGGGAACGGTGCAGGAGGTCGACTACATCGTTGACGCCCTCGGACTCGCGCCGGGCATGCGGGTGCTCGACGTCGGGTGCGGTCCCGGGCGGCATGCGCTCGAGTTGGCGGGGCGGGGGATCGCGGTGCACGGGGTCGACCTGTCCCCGGAGTTCATCGAGCTCGCCCGGGCGGGGGTGGGTGGCCTCCCGGCGACCTTCGAAGTCCTCGACGTCCGCGCCCTCGACGCCGTGGCCGAGTTCGATGCCGCGATCTGTCTGTGTCAGGGCGGGTTCGGGCTCCTCGGTGGCGAGGACGACGAGGCGGTGTTCGGGCGGATCGTCGCGGCCATCCGACCCGGCGGTGCGCTCGCACTCAGTGCGTTCTCCAGCTATTTCGCCCTGCGCTGGATCGAGGACGGGGATCGATTCGATCCCGAGAACGGGGTCAACCACGAAGTTGCCACGCTCCGAAACGCCGCCGGCGACGAGACGACCGCCGATCTGTGGACCACCTGCTTCACGGCGCGGGAACTCCGGCTCCTGGCCGCCGCGGCCCATCTCACCGAGATCTCGGTGAGCGGAGTCACGCCCGGTGCGTACGGGAATGGCCCGGTGACCCTGGAACGACCGGAACTCCTGCTTCTCGCACGCGTGCCCCTCGCCAGCTAGCCTGACCCGGTTCCCCTTACCGGAGCCCTGTTCAACCGCGAGATCAACCCGATCCCGCCCGACCGTTATCCCTTTGTAGGAGACCGACTCCCTTGTCCGAGACCGAGACTGCCCAAGCCACACCTACCGGTGAGGCTGCCGACACCCCCAGCGACACAGCCAGCGACACACTGAGCGAGACGACCGTCGAGACCGTCGAGACCGACGAAG
>JAENVU010000203.1 GCA_016650415.1 Acidimicrobiia bacterium | reverse complement strand
GACGCGTACTCCCACGACCGCGTGGCGGGCAGTGATTCCTCCCCCGCGAGCATGCGGTCGCGCGCCGCGTCGGCATTCTCCCGCCAGTGCGGCCAGTTGGTCGCGTAGAAGAACGACTCGCCGTCGTATCCCTGACCGCAGTACCGCGCCTGAGTTTCCGGATTCGTTCGGTAGTAGGGCAGGTACTCCGACAGGTGACCGCTGCCCTCGGTGATGAACGCACCGAAGTGCAACATCATGTCCTTCCGGACGAGGTCACCGGCATCCCACTCCTCGACCGGGTGGCCCGCCAGATTCTGACGAGCCCGCTCCATGAGCGCGGGATACAGGTCGACCCCGTCGTGCTCGAGCCGCGTGAACCACGACAGGTGATTGATCCCGGCGCATTCCCAGGTGAGTTCGCGCCAGGCAATCCCCGCGCGGGCCGCCAAGATCTGGCTCGTCGCCTGCACCGAGTGACAGAGACCCAGCACCGAGACCGACGACATGCGGGCCGCGGCCAGGCACATCATGCTCATCGGGTTCGTGTAATTGAGGACGAGCGCCTTCGGACACAGCCGCTCGATGTCGGCCAGCACCTCGAGCCACACCGGTATCGTGCGAAGCCCCTTGAACACTCCGCCGGGGCCAATGGTGTCGCCGATGCATTGGTCCACCCCGTACGCGGCGGGGATGTCCGAATCGAAACCTACGCAGTCCACCCCCGACACCTCGATGCAGTTCACGAGGTAGTCGGTACCGGGCAGCACCGCGCACCGATCGACACTGGCGGCCACGCGCCATCGGTCGGCGACGCCGTGTTCCGCGGCCAACAACTCGACCAACTTGGTCATCGTCGCGAGTCGGGCCTCGTCGATGTCGACGAGGTTGATCGTGCCGCCCGCATTGTCGGGGATCAGGAAGAGATCCTTGACCAGCTCCGGGGTGAACATGCTCCCGGCCCCGAGCATCGTGACCATGATCGGACGCGGCATCGCCCCGGGAAGCCCGCGCCGCTCCGCTTGCTGAATATGAGCCTGGTGTCCCGAACTCGCAACCGTTGCCATGACGCGAGAATCGCACATCGGAACTTTTGACAGTCGAAGTGTCAATACATAGATTGCCCGCACGAGCCGAGGGGGACCATCAGATGGTGAATCAGGAACCGTTCGCAGGCACGATCGGGAACACGCTGGCGGAGTCCACACCGTGGTGGCCGGACGCTCCGCACCCCGGGGATTCGGCGCCCAACGTCGTGGTGATCCTGCTCGACGACCTCGGCTTCTCCCATTTCGGCTGCTACGGATCGGACATCGACACCCCCAACATCGACCGGCTCGCGGCGAACGGCCTCCAGTACACGAACTTCCACGTCACGCCGCTCTGCTCCCCGACCCGCGCCGCACTCCTCACCGGTCGCAACCACCACGAGGTCGGGATGCGCGCGGTGAGCAACTTCAATACCGGGTTCCCCAACATGCGCGGCCGCGTCTCCAACCACGCGACCACCGCCGCCGAAGTGTTGCGGGACGAGGGCTACACCACCTTCGCGGTCGGCAAATGGCACCTCAGCCAGATGGAAGACGCCAGCGCCGCCGGCCCGTACGACAGCTGGCCGTGCCAGCGCGGATTCGATCGCTTCTACGGTTTCCTCGACGGCGAGACCGACCAGTTCTTCCCCGAGCTGGTCTACGACAACCACCACGTCGACCCGCCGAAATCTGCGGCCGACGGCTACCACGTCAGCGAGGACCTGGTCGATCACGCGATCGAGTTCGTCCACGACACGAAGTCGATCCGGCCCGACCGGCCCTTCTTCCTCTACCTCGCGTTCGGCGCGACGCATGCGCCTCACCAAGCACCGGACGACTACCTGATGAAGTACCGAGGGAAGTTCGACCAAGGCTGGGACGTCACGCGCGAGCGGTGGCACGCGCGTCAGATCGAACTCGGCCTGCTCCCCGCCGACACGCAGCTCGCACCTCGCAACCCGGGCGTCGACGCGTGGGACGACATGCCCGAGAACCACCGCAAGCTCGCAGCGCGCCTTCAAGAAGCCTTCGCCGGGTTCCTCGATCACACCGACGCGCAGATCGGTCGCCTGGTCGACGCCCTCACCAACCTCGGTGAGCTCGACAACACGATGATCGTCGTGCTCTCGGACAACGGCGCGTCCCAAGAAGGTGGACCGTTCGGCGTCCTGCACGAGTGGAAGTTCTTCAACTTCATTCTCGAGACCCCCGACGAAGCGATCGGCCGCATCGACGACATCGGCGGGCCGAACAGTCACACCAACTACCCGTGGGGCTGGGCGCAAGCCGGCAACACCCCGTTCAAGTGGTACAAGCAGAACACCCACGAGGGTGGCGTCCACGTGCCGCTCATCATGCACTGGCCGGCGCGTATCACCAACGAGGGCGCCGCGAGCAACCTCCGCGACCAGTTTCATCACGTGAACGACATCGTTCCCACGATCTACGAGGCGCTCGGAGTCGAGGCACCTTCGGTCTACCGCGGGTACGAGCAGATGCCGATCACCGGCACCTCGATGCTCTCCACGTTCGACGCGCCGGACGCGCCCACCACGAAGGGCGTCCAGTATTTCGAGATGATGGGTCACCGCGCGATCTACCTCGACGGATGGAAGGCGGTGACCCGGCACCAAGCGGGTACGCCGTTCGACGCCGACCGGTGGGAGCTCTATCACCTCGACGAGGATCGGTCCGAGTGCAACGACCTCGCGGCGGCAATGCCGGAGAAGCTCGCCGAGATGATCGAGTTGTGGTGGGACGAGGCGCGCGAGCACGGGGTGCTGCCGCTCGACGATCGCACGGTCGAACTCTTCGGGGCGCGGTTCCGTGATCGCTCACCACACCCGGAGAGCCGGCGTTACACCTACCGCCCGCCGATGTCACCACTCCCCGCGCAGGTGGGCGCGTCGATCGGCGGACGAAACTGGGATCTCGACGCGACGATCGAACGAGCCGCCGGTGACGGCGGAGTGCTCTACGCCACCGGTACCCAGAACTCCGGGGCGAGCGTGTTCGTGCAGAACGATCATCTCGTTTTTGACTACAACTGCTTCGGCGACCACTTCGTCGTCGAATCCGACCGGCCGGTGCCGACCGGGTCATCGGTCGTCGGGGTTCGGTTCCGACGAGTCGGGAAGCAGGAAGGACGCGCGACCTTGGTGATCGACGGCGCGGAGTGCGGCACGGTGGAGATCCCATTCGCCATGCGCATCATCTCCAGCATGGGCCCGAGTGTCGGCCGCGACCACGGTTCCCCGGTGAGCGGTCGGTATTCCGACGAGTTCCCGTTCGCGGGTCGGCTCGACCGGGTCGACATTCAACTCGTGTCCGAACGGCCCGCCGACGAAGCGGCCAACGCGGCGGCGCAGGAGCGCGCCACCATGAGTCAGCAGTAGGCAATGGCTTCGGTCCGACGTCAACTCATCTTCGATCACTCCGCCGACGAGGTCTGGGCGGTCCTCGGTGACCCGATCACGATCCGCGACTGGTTCCCCGGGGTGGCCGACGCGTCCGTCGACGGCACCAGCCGGGTGATCACGACGGTGACCGGTCTCCCGATGCCGGAGCAGATCGTCACCAACGATGCGATCCAACGGCGGTTCCAGTACCGGCTGGCGACGCCGATCATCCAGAACCACCTCGGCACGATCGACGTGTTCGACCTCGGCGACGACCGCAGCCTCGTGTCGTACTCCACCGACTGCGAACCCGATGCACTCGCGCTGATGATCGGCGGGGCCACCGGCAACGCCTTGCATGAGTTGCGTCGCCAACTCGACGCGAACACCTCCACGACGAAAGCAACGTCTCATCATGGGTAGGAAGATTCTCTTCGTCACGACGGATCAGCAGCGGTACGACACGTTGGCCTGCAACGGCGGTTCGCTCGGTCGCACGCCGGTCGTCGACGCCCTCGCCGCGCAGGGCATCCGCTACGAGCGGGCCATCCCCCAGTCGGTCGTGTGCATGCCGTCACGATCCACGATGCTCACAGGCCAGTACCCGACAACCCACGGCGTGTGGATGAACGGCGTGCCGCTCCCCGTCGACGCGCCGTCGGTCGCGGCCGACCTCCACCGGCACGGCTACCGCACCGCGCTCATCGGCAAAGCGCACTTCGAACCGTTCATGGACGCGTTCGGCCGGTTCACCGAGAACCTGCTCGCCCGCTCGGG
>JAENVU010000202.1 GCA_016650415.1 Acidimicrobiia bacterium | reverse complement strand
GAGGACATCAAGGCCGACATCGACGCCGGCTTCCGCGCCGCCAAGGGGGCCTAACCCGGCACCGTGGACGCTCCAGTTCCGGTCACTGGCGCATGGCGGCCCGGGGATCACCCGGGCCGTCGTCAGTTCGCAACGCTCTTTCAGGCGCGACCCCACGTGCTCGAGACGGGTGGGCGCCTCGCGCCCATCACCGTCGCGTACGAGACGTGGGGCGTCCTCAACGCCGACCGCTCCAATGCGCTCCTCATCCTCCACGCGCTCACGGGCGACAGTCATGCAGCCGGGCCGACCGGGCCCGGTCACGCGCAGCCGGGCTGGTGGCAGCACGTCATCGGACCGGGGCTGGCGATCGACACCGATCGCTTCTTCGTGGTGTGTCCCAACGTGCTCGGTGGCTGCCAAGGGACCACCGGACCGGCATCGGATGATCCGGCAACCAGCGCGCCGTACGGATCGAACTTCCCCGTCATCACGATTCGTGATCAGGTCGTGGTCGAGGCCGCGCTGGCGACCCAACTCGGGATCGATCGTTGGTCGGCCGTGGTCGGCGGTTCGATGGGCGGCCACCGCGCCCTCGAGTGGGCGGTGTCCTTCCCGGATCGGGTCCCGCGCGCCGTGATCATCGCGTGTGGCGCGCAGGCCACGGCCGAGGAGATCGCGCTCTGCGCACTCCAAGCGCGCGCCATTCGCGCCGACCCGGCCTTCCGCGGCGGCGACTACTACGCCGCCGCGCCGGGCGAGGGCCCGTGGCGCGGCATGTCACTCGCCCGCGGGATCGGGCAGGTGTCGTACCGGTCCGAGATCGAGCTCGATCAGCGGTTCGGGCGGGGGCATCAGGGCGACGAGAATCCGCTGGAGGGCGGGCGCTACGCGATCGAGTCCTACCTCGACTACCACGGAGCCAAGCTCGGCCATCGGTTCGATGCCAACACGTACATCACGCTGTCCCAGGCCATGAACCATCACGATGTCGGCCGCGGTCGCGGTGGAATCCCCGCCGCATTGCGTCGGATCGCGGGCTCGGTCACCGTCGCCGGTATTACCTCGGACCGTCTGTACCCGCTCCGGTTGCAGGCCGAACTCGTGGAGCTCATTCCCGCCGCCGACACCCTTCACGTCATCGAATCACTCGACGGTCACGACGGCTTCCTCACCGAGCACGAACAAGTGAGCGCGATCATCCGCTCCGCCCTGGCCTGACCCGAGCCCGAACTTGCGTCAATAACCCCGGCGTTCGCGGGGGTTTTTGACGCACATTCAGGGGTCGAGGGTGCGGCGGCCCTCGAAGGCGCGGCCGAGGGTGACTTCGTCGGCGTATTCGAGATCGCCACCCACGGGCAATCCACTCGCGATGCGGGTCACCTTCGTGCCACTCTCACTCAACGCCCGCGCCAGATACATCGCGGTGACCTCGCCGTCGGTGTTCGGGTTCGTGGCCAGGATCACTTCGGTCACGCCGTCATCACGAACTCGGGTCAACAGTTCCTTGATGCGCAGTTGGTCCGGTCCGATGCCTTCGATCGGGCTGATCGTTCCCTGCAGCACGTGGTACGAACCGCGGAACTCCTGGGTGCGTTCCACCGCCACGATGTCGCGTGGTTCCTCCACGACGCAGAGCACCGTTCGGTCCCGCCGTTCGTCCTGACAGAACTGGCAGAGCTCACCCTCGGCGATGTTGAAACACCGGCGACACCACGAGATCTTCTCCTTGACCTCGACGATCGAACCGGCGAGTCGGCGCGCGTCCTCGGGCGCGAGCTTCAGGATGTAGAACGCGATTCGTTGGGCCGACTTCGGACCCACGCCCGGTAGCCGCCCGAGCTCGTCGATCAACCGCTGGACCGGGCCCGCGTAGACCGCGGTCACGGAACGACCGTCGACCGTGACACCGCGATGGCATCGGTGGCGGCTGCCACCTCAGCCAAGTCCGAAGGCACTCAGATCGATGCCGCCGGTGACGCCGCCCATCTGTTCGGACTGAATCGCCTGCGCGGCGCGGTTCGCGTCGGCGACCGCGGCAACGACGAGGTCCTGGAGCATCTCGATGTCGTCGGGGTCGACGACATCGGGTGACAGCGTGATCGAGACCAGGTCTCCGGTGCCCGTGACCGTCGCCTTGACCATCCCCCCACCCGCAGACCCCTCGACGGTGGTCTCGGCCAGCGCGGCCTGCGCGGCGAACATGTCTTCCTGCATTTGCTGGACCTGCCGCATCATGTTGTTCATTGGCGGCTTCGATTTGGCCACGAGATCCCCTACGACTTCGGCTGCTCTTCCACGACCGTCGCACCCAGTTGATCGGTGAGACGCGTCACCGAATCTACTGCCGGGCCCTCGTGGATTGGTGCGTCCACCAGTTCTTCCGGATCGACGAGGTCGATCGCGTCGTCGATCTCGGGCGGCGGTTCCGGATCCGGCACCGCCTGCAGCCGATGGGGCGGACCCTCGCCGTCGCCCCACTCCTGCTGGGTGAACTTGAACCGGGGCGGCCCACCCAACTCGTGAATGAACGCCTGCCGGATCGCGTCGGCGTCCTTCTGGAACTTGGGCTTCACCGCGTCGATGTGGTTGCGGGCGACCCCGAACACGATCACGTTGCCTTCGACCCGCACCGGTTGGGCTTCCATGACCGATGCCCGCAAGGACTTCGGTACCGCGTCCAACACCTTCGCCCACGCGACGATGACATCGTCGAGGTCGAACTCCACGGCCGAACCGGGCGATGGGGCCGCACCGGCCGACGGGACCGGGGCGGTCGCGGTCGGTTCGGGAGCGTCGCCCGGCCCGCCCTTCGATGCGGCCGCTTTGCGCAGGGCTCCCAAGGCGGCCGGTCGACCCCGAGGAACGGCGGCCAGCTCGGCTTCACTCGCGGGTTCGGCCGACGGTGACTCCGCGGCGGGTGCCGGTGCGGGTGTGGGTGTGGAGGTGGGTCGCTCCGGTGTCCGCCGTTCGGCTTCGGGGCGCGTCGATCGGGTCGGGGGCGGCGAGGCGGCGGGCGGCGGTGTTCCGCCCTGGTCGAGGCGAGCCTCCAGCCGGTCGACGCGATCGGCCAGCGCCGGCAGTGAGCCGCCCGCATCCCGCCGGGCCAGCCGGACCAGTGCGATCTCGAGCACCAGCCGCGGGTCGGCGGCATCGGTCCCGCGCATGTCGACGATCGCCTGCCCGAGCGTCTCGAGCGCGCGCACCAGCGCGGCATTGCCCATGGCCTCGCCCACGGCACGCAGCCGGCTTTGCACTTCTTCGGGCTCGTCGAGCCCCACCCGACCGGCACCCGCGACCGAGATGAAGGCGTCCCGCAGCGACGCGAGCAAGCCTTCGGCAATGCGACGCGGATCGTGCGCGGCGTCGAGCAACGCCGCGATCCCGGTCAGCACGCCGGCGACGTCCTCCGCCGCGACGGCATCGAGGATCGTCATCTGCAACTCGAAGGGTGCGCCGCCGAGCGCGGCCTCGACCGAGGCGACCGTGACCGCGCCGCCGCGCGCGAGCACCAGGTCGAGCAACGATTCGGAATCCCGCGCCGAGCCCCCGGCCGCCCGGGCGACGATCGCCAACGCGTCGGGCTCGAACTCGACCCCCTCGTCGCCGAGGACCGATGCGAGGAGCCCACTGAGCTCGTCGACGGTCAGATACTTGAACTCGAAGTGCTGAGTGCGCGACCGAATCGTCGGCAGCACCTTCTCGGGTTCGGTCGTGGCCAGGATGAACACCACATGGGCCGGCGGTTCTTCGATCGTCTTCAGCAGAGTGTTCGCGGCCTGCGGAGTGAGCATGTGCACCTCGTCGAGG
>JAENVU010000201.1 GCA_016650415.1 Acidimicrobiia bacterium | reverse complement strand
GGCGACGCCGACGACATCGACGCGTCGGCCGATGAACTCGCCGGAGTGCGCCTCGGCGACCTCGAGGCGCTTCAGGGCGTGGTGAAGTTCCCGGTGCGTATCAAGTGCGCCACGCTGGCCTGGAACACCCTGAGCCAGGGGCTGGACGAGATCGAAGCTGCCCACTGATCCGTGGGCCATTCGCGTCATCGGACTCTTTTCACACTCCGGACACGGAACTTGACCAATTTGGGGAGCCCGAGCCGGGTACGCTCAGTGTTCCACTCGAAGGGAGCGGCATGACCGACGAAACGACCGTGGTGCCCGACTTGGTAATGACGATCGACCAGGCGCTCGAACGCTTCGGCGCTCGTGACCTCGTCGCCGGGGCCGAAGTTGTGGACTTCCTGTTGGATCTCCGGCTGGACGTCGTCAACTCGTCGGACCGCGCCATCGCCAAGCTCCTCGAAGAAGAGCGTCAGCCCACCGCCTGATCGGGTGGTCTCGCCCGCCACGCGGCCGAGGATGACGGACTGAAGACACGGTCTCCCCGCTCGTCGCGAGCGGCGTCGCTGCGCCTCCAAGTCGCGACATCGCTGAATCCCCAGGCATTGGGAACGTCCCCGGTACCATATGTGTTCTTCTTGGAGACCTATGGACGCCATGACCCCTGAGCCGAGCCGTACCGAACGGCGCGTGCACCTACGCCAGGTTCGCCGAAAAATCGCGATCGCCTGTATCGCCGGTGCGGTCGCGATCGGCACCGCGGTCGGAATCGGTGTCGCCGCCGCGAAATCCGACAATCCCGTCGCCAGCGCCACCGAACCGCGCGTTGCGTCGTCGAGTTCATCGTCCACGACGTCGACCGCCCCGACCACGACGACCACGACCATCCCGCCGTTGATGCAACCGGCGGCCGCGACCCTGCCGGTGCTCAGCGGCACACTCGGCCCCGGCTCGGATCACGACGTCGTGCGCGCCTACCAGCAGCGCCTGGCCGATCTGCACTTCGATCCCGGCGCAATCGACGGCAGCTACGGCGACGGCACCCGGTACGCCGTGCAGACGCTCCAGAAGCTCTACGGGCTGCCGCGCACCGGCCGGATCGGAGCGCCCGAGGCGATGGCCTTGACCGCGTTCCAGTACCCCGCTCCCCTCCAACCGAATGGGGAACCGAACCGCACCGAGATCGATGTCACCAAGCAGGTACTGACGCTCTACGCCGACTACCAGGTCAAGCTGGTCACCACCACGTCAACCGGCTCGGGCGAGCACTATTGCTACAACTCGCCTCGAGTGAACCCGACGCGACACATCTGTGAGGTCGCGACGACCCCGTCGGGTCGCTTCACCTACACACGCGTCGTCCTGGGTTGGGACAAGTCACCCCTCGGGCAGCTGTATCAGCCGTACTACTTCAACGGTGGAATCGCGGTGCACGGGTACCCGAGCGTTCCGACCGAACCGGCATCGCACGGCTGCACTCGTATCCCGATGCACATCGCCGAGTACTACCCGCTGCTCGTCCACGTCGGCGATCCCGTCTACGTGTTCGGTGGAGCGCCGGCCCAGATTCTCTCGAGTTCACCCATCGCGCCGAGCCCGCCACCGACCGCGGCGCCCGTGCCCGTGCCGGTACCCGAGCCCGCCCCGGCACCTGTCCCCGCGGCGCCGGCCGTGGTCGAGACACCGACCGCCTGATCACCGCCTGATCACCGGCCGGCTCGCCGAGGGAAGCCCCGCGCCGATCTCAGAATCCGGGTGTGGCGAACGGATCCTCGGTGACCTCGGCGCTGACCGGCTTCGGGACAGCGAATCCGAGCCGCTCCGCCAGGCCGTCGTAGCCGACTGCTTCGAGCTCGTCGGCGAGTTCCGGGCCACCGGAGGTCACCACCCGGCCACCCATGAACACGTGGACCCGGTCCGGCCGCAACTCGGTGAGCAGCCGGGCGTAGTGGGTGATGGCGAGCACGCCCAACCCGGTCTCCTCGGTCATCGCCTCGATGCGACGCGAGACGACCCGGAGCGCGTCGACGTCCAGCCCCGAATCGATCTCGTCGAGAATCGCGAAGCGGGGTTCGAGGACGGCGAGCTGCAAGGTCTCCGTGCGCTTCTGTTCGCCGCCGGAGAACTCGACGTTCACACCTCGGGCCAGGAACTCATCGCGCACGGCCAGCCGGCCGGCCTCGGTCTGGACCCGGGCTTCGTCGATGCCATGGTCGGTCGCGGCGTCCACGAGATCGACGATCCGTACCCCGGCGACCTCGACCGGATACTGGTGGGTCAGGAACAGACCACGCCTGGCTCGCTCCCAGGTCGGCAACCCGAGGAGTTCCTCGCCGTCGATGGTCACCGATCCGTCGGTCACCGTGTAGTCGCTGCGCCCCATCAACACGTGCGACAGCGTGCTCTTGCCGGAACCGTTCGGGCCCATGAGGGCATGCACTTCACCGGAGCTCACCTCGAGATCGACGCCCCGCAGGATCTCGGTGCCCTCCACCGATGCTCTGAGGTTCGTGATCTTCAGCACGCTCATGTCGGGACCACCATGACGTCGTCACCTTCCAGCACCAGTTCGTACGTGGCGACCGGTCGCGTGGCCGGCAACGTGTGCGGTTCGCCCGTCGTCAACGAGAACGTCGATCCGTGTTTGGGGCATTCGATCTCACACTCGTCGGCCCAGACATCGCCCTCGGACAGCGAGAAATCGGCGTGGGAACACTCGTCGCCGATTGCGTACCAGCCGTGGCGGCCGTCGTCGGCGTCGGGGAGGTGCACCACGCAGATCCGCAGGCCGGCGACATCGAAGCGTCGCGCTTCACCTTCGGCGACATCCGCGACCGAGCACACGCGCGTCGCGGTCACGAGCGATCCTCGTGGAGGTGGCCGACCTTTTCGTGGACGGCCCGCCGCAGTGGCGTCGCCAACTCGGGAACCGGGAGTCGGGCGAAGACATCCTCGAAGAAGCCCAGCACGATGAGCCGCTCTGCATCCTCGGGCTTCACCCCGCGCGATTCCAGGTAATACAACTGGTCGTCGTCGATCGGGCCGACCGTCGACGCGTGGGAACAACGAACGTCGTCGGCTTCGATCTCGAGGTTCGGGATCGATTCCGCACCGGCACCCTCGGTGAGGACGAGGTTCCGGTTGGACTGGGTTGCCTCGACTTTCTGCGCGTCCGGACGGATCCGGATCATGCCGCTGTAGACCGAGCGGGCGGTGTCCTCCACCGCCCCCTTGAACAGCAGATCGCTGCGCGTCCGGGGTGCCACGTGATCCTGGAACGTACGGAAGTCGTGCATCTGGTTGCCGTCGCCGAAGTAGACGGCGAGCAGGTCGCTCTCCGCGCCCTGACCGTCGAGGCGCGACTCGGTCCGCAACCGCGCGTAGTCGCCACCGAGCGCGACCGCGGAGGACGACAGCCGCGCGTCGCGGCCCAAGTGGGCCCGCTGCAGCGCAATCGACCACGTTTGGTCGCCGTACTCCTGCACGCTGACGTGGCGCACGTGCGCGTTGTCGCCGACCGAAAGTTCCACGACGCTGTTGACGAGGTGGGAGACGTGCGGTGCCGAGGCGTGACGCTCCAACACCGTGACCTCGCTCCCTTCCTCGGCCACCACCAAGGTGTGCGGGAAGGACGCGAGGCCATCGCCCTCGGCCCAGTGGAGCACGACAATCGGCCGCTTCACGACCACGCCCCGCGGGACGTGGACGAAACCACCACCGGCGAGGAATGCATCGTGCAGCACCGTGAAGGCATCCGGCGACGCACCGGCGACCGAACCCAAGTGAGATTCGATGGCGTCGGCACTGCACGTCTCGATCCCACACACGGTGACACCCTGCGCAACCAGGTCGGCGTCGAGCTCGTGATGGACGACGCGACCGTCGCGGACCACGATCAGCGCGGCGCGCTCACCGGCCTCGGCCGCGAGGACGCCGCCGCCAGGAGCGGTCTCCGCATCCGGATCGCCGAGCTCCTCGGCCGTCATCGGCCGGTAGCGCGCCGGGTCGAACTGGTTGACGCGGGAGTAGCGCCAGACCTCTTCGGAATCGGTTGGCCACGCCAACGTCGCCAGCTGTTCGGCCGCGGCCAACCGACGGGCAACCAGCCAGTCGGGGCCTCCCAGCGCGCTCGCGGCGTCAGCAGTGAACAGGTGATTCTTCATGATCGAGGGTCGAGCGGTCAGCCGACCGCCCCCTCCATCACCATGGTCGGCTTCGGTCGGAACACCAGGTCAAGCGCGTGCCGACTCATCCGACCGCCCCCTCCATCACCATGGTCGGCTTCGGTCGGAACACCAGGTCAAGCGCGTGCCGACTCATCCGACCGCCCCCTCCATGTTCAGTTCGATGAGGCGGGAGAGTTCGACCGCGTATTCCATCGGGAGGGTCTTGG
>JAENVU010000200.1 GCA_016650415.1 Acidimicrobiia bacterium | reverse complement strand
GCCGCGAGCGGGGTCGCGATCGGGGATGCGATCGCCAGTCGTGCCGCGAGGCTCTCGACCTGGGCGTGGGACGCGTCACGGGCTCGCAGTACCTCGGTCACGTTGTCGAGCGCACCCGAAGCACCGATCCGTCGGATCCATGTCGTCACTACGTGGAAGGAAGGCATCGGATCTCCTTTCGTCCACTTCATCATGCGGAACCGAGGTTGCCGCGCCGTCACCGGAAATCGTCGCGTGCGTCAACAGGAGATGACATTCAGCTGACGTGGGGTGCGAACCGTTCGAAGTGTCCGGTTCGGACCGGTCAGCCGTGGCAGTGCTTGGTCTTGCGCCCGCTGCCGCACGGGCACGAATCGTTGCGGCCGGCGGCGGCGAACATCGTCATGACCTCGCCGGCGTGGCCGCCGCGACGTACGGCGTCGACCATGAGCCGCATCACCCCATCGATGTGGGTGAAGAACGCCAGGTATCCCGCACAGAGGTGATTGAGCCCGGCCTCGCCCGACGACGTCCGCCGGACCCGATTCTTCGGACACTCGCCCCGGCACGCGAACAGCACCGGGCACTCCCGGCACTGCTGCGGTAACGAATCCCGCTTCGCGGTGCCGAAGTCGCGCTGCGGCGCGGAGGCGAGGAGTTCCACCATGTGGGTCTCCATGATGTTGCCCAACAGGTGCTCGGGATCGACGAAGTGATCGCACGAGTAGAGGTCGCCGTTGTGTTCGAGCGCGACCGCGTTGCCGCACGTTTCGCCGAAGATGCACAACGCGGCCGGTGCGCCGTACCAGGACGCGAGGGCCGCGTCGAACATCTGGACGAAGACCTCGCCCACGTCATGGCGGGTCCACTCGTCGAAGACCGCGATCAGGAATCGACCCCACGCGTCCGGGTCCACGGACCGTTCCGTGAGTTCCGGTCTCGCCTCGTGAATCCGTTCGACAATCGGGATGAACTGAACGAACGACGCCCCGAGGTCGTCGCGGAAGTACTTGTAGACCTCGAGCGGCGAATCCTGATTCGCCGCATGGACGGTGCAGAGCACGTTCCACTCGACGCCGGCTGCCTTCAGTCGGTCCAGTCCGGCGTGCACGCGTGCGAAGGTGGGCCGGCCCTGTTTGTCGACCCGATAGGTGTCGTGCAGCGCGGGCGGGCCATCGATGCTGATCCCGACCAGAAACTGCTTCTCCCGGAGGAACGCGCACCACTCGTCGGTCAGCAGGGTGCCGTTGGTCTGGATCGTGTGGTGGAGCGTGCGCTGCGGACCGGCGCACTCCTCGGCATAGGCCACCGCCCGCCGGAAGAAGTCCACTCCCATCAGCGTCGGCTCGCCGCCTTGCCAGGCGATCGTGATCTCGGGCCCCACCTGCGATTCGATGACCTGGCGGATGTAGGTCTCCATGACCGACTCCGCCATGCGAAATCGATCGCCGGGATAGAGGGCTTCCTTCTCGAGAAAGAAGCAATACGAACAATCGAGGTTGCAGATCGGACCGGTCGGCTTCGCCAACACGTGGAACTGGGGCGGCGCGGTCAAGGGTCGCGAATCCGGCATCATCGGGGAACCACCCCGCGGACCCAGTTCGATCGGCACGTCCACCATCGAACGGACTCTACGTTGCCCGGCTGCGGGCCCCGCCGGCCACCCACCGGGCGCCCCACCTAGCCCTGGTCACCCTGCAGTCGCCGCCGAATGTCGGCCGGATACCGATCGCTTCCCTCGGGCACCCGATCCGCGAACGTGAAGATCATCGTCTGGGTGCCGTACGCAACGAGGCCGGCATCGGGATCCCACAACTCGATCTCGACCGACGCATACCCGTCACCGGCACGGCGCGCGAAGTTGCGCATGAGCAGCCACTCGGATCGGGCCACGCCGGTGATGTGCACCGTGAGATCGGCGCTCGGGCCGTACCAGGGAAATCCGTGGTCGGGACCCATCCGTTCGTCGACCGCTCCGGGCATGGTGTCGCAGAGGCACACGAGCGCCAGCGGGTCGATCGAACCGTCGTCGAGGCGCGGGACCTCGTCGAAGCGTTGGAAGGTCTGACGTTCGCTGCTGACCGGTTCGTAGTGCTCCCAGGGCGGGTGCCCCACGACGGGCCGACCCTCGATGTGGTGCTCCCAGATCGGGAACGGACCGTGATCGAAATCGAACTCCACGCCGTCGGGCACCCCATCGCGAAATCGCGGCAAGGACTCCGGATCGGGGAACTCCGGCGGCGTGCGGTCGGTGAACTCGAAACCCGGTCGCGCCGCGCCGAACACGGCGATCGCCGTCAAGCCCGCGTCGCGACCAGGCGTACGCGTCGTGGCGAGGGCCTGGGCCACCGATCGGCCCTGCCGCAGCACGGTCACGTCGATCTCGGCGACCCCCGACTCGACGGGCGCCGCGAAGACACAGGAGACCGAACGCAACGGCATCTCGACCTCGCCGAGCGCGTGACTCATGGCGCGCGCCGTCGCGGCGAGCGAGATCCCACCTTGGGGAACGTTGGGGGCCGCCCAGGTCGCGACCAGGTCCGCGGTATATCGACCCGGGGTGTCCGTCTCGCTGACCGAACTCGCCGACGACGTCGTCGCGGCGGCCCGGCACCGGACGCCACGAACCATCTCCCTCGACCCCGGCAAACCGGCAACGATCGTGGGCCGGCCCAAGGCCCTCTCGCGCGCGATCTCGAACCTGGTCGACAACGCGATCAAACACGG
>JAENVU010000199.1 GCA_016650415.1 Acidimicrobiia bacterium | reverse complement strand
TTCCGGACGCGGCCTCGCGACGAGTTCCGAGCGCGAACTGCGGTCGGAACTTTGGAGGTGGCGGTGGGAATTGAACCCACGTCCAGGGTTTTGCAGACCCTTGCCTGAGCCACTCGGCTACGCCACCGGGACGGATGAGGTTACCCGGTGGGCTTGGCCGGACCGGGTCCGATGGCCCGATCGCGGGTCGACCGACCCCGGTAGAGTCCCGCACCTATGGGGGGATCGGTCAACATCAGTGCCGTTGGAGTCGCCGCACCCAGCTTGCGGCTGAGCGCGGCGGACGTCGGTGCCGCCTGGGGTCGACGGGGAGGTCGAGCCGTGAGCGCGGTCTGCGCCCCGGACGAAGACACCCTGACGCTCGCCGCGGCCGCCGCGGTCGACGCGTTGGGCCACGCGGCCACGCCGCCCGCGCTCATCGACGGTCTGTGGTGGGGATGCACCCGACCACCGTTCGCGGAAGGTCCGAGTCACGCCGTCTTGAGTGCCGCACTCGGACTCAACCCCCATGCCGGCGGCGCGCTCATGAGCGGCTCGCCGCACTCCGGTATCGAAGCGCTCGTCGCCGCCGCCGATGCGATTGCGGCCGGCTCCGCCCAACGGGCACTGGTCGTCGTGTCCGATGCATTGGTGCCGGGACTCGGCACGGCATTCGAAGCGCGTTGCGGAGCAGGTGCCGCGGCCGTCGTGCTCACCAACGACCCCGATGGGCCGGCCACGCTCTCGACCCGCGTCACCCGCAGCCATCCGCTCCTCGACCGTTACCGCGGCGACGCCGAATCCACGACCCGCGATCTGTACGACGCCCGTTTGTTCCGCGAGGAGATGTTCCTCCCCGCCGTGATCGAAGTCGCCGAGCACCTCGCCGCGTTCGACGTCCGCGCATGGTCACTGCCCGATCCCGATGGTCGACTGGGTGGAGTGGTCGCCAAGAAGATCGGCGCTTCCTTGACGACTTCGGCCCCCATCTACGACGCGCTGGGCGATACCGGCGCGGCCGCGGCGCTCCTCGGAGCGGTCGCGGCGTTCGACGCGGCCGGTACCGTCGCGATCCTCGCGACCGGGGGCGGCCGCACCACGGGCATCGCCGTCAACGTCGACCATCCCGTTCCCGGTGCCGCGAGCGTCGCGACCACGATCGCGGCCGGCGCCCGACCCGCGACGTACACCGAGGTGCTCCGGAGCCGCGGCCAGCTCCTCGCGTCGGGAGAACAGATCCCGATGGGCGTCCCGCCCGAGAGCGCGCTGTTCGCTCGCGGCGCCGACGAGATGCTCCAGCTCCTCGGCGGCAAGTGCGCCGAATGCGGCACGATCAATACGCCACCCTCGATCCACCCCACCTGTATTGCGTGTGGCGGTGCGAAGCTCGAACCGGTCCCCCTCGACCGCCACGGCCGGGTCCACACGTTCGTCATCAACCAGACCATGCCCGCACCGTTCGTCGCCCCGCTGCCGATCGCCGTCGTCGACCTCGACGACGGCGCGCGCATCATGCTCCAGGTCGTCGGCGACGGCACCGATCTCGCCATCGACGACGAGGTCGATCTGGTCCTGCGCCGCTACGCCCACGAACGCGGCGTCCCCGTCTACGGATACAAGGCGCGCATCACCAAAGGAAATCAGTCATGAGTTGGAACAAGGTGGCGGTGGTCGGGGCGGGGCTCATCAAGATGGGTGAGCTGTTCGAGCAGTCGTACGAGACCATGGCCGCAGGCGCGTTCAACGCGGCCGTCGCATCGGTCGACAAGGGCTTCGACCCGCGCGCGGTCGAGGCGGCATTCGTCGCAACCCAACGCGGCACGTTGTGGGGTCAAGAAGGCATCAGTGGCAACACCGTGCCGACCGCGATCGGACTCGCAGGCATCGCATGCACCCGGATCGAGAACGCGTGCCCATCGGGATCGGATGCGTTCCGGGTCGGCGCGATGGCCGTCGCGTCCGGCGTGTACGACCTCGTCCTCGTCATCGGCGTCGAGAAGATGCGCGACAAGTCGACCGAGGAAGGGTTGCTCGCCCGAGCCGCGTCGGGCCACCCGATCCTGACCCGCGGTGAGACCGCGCCGGTGCTGTTCGCACCGTTCGCCACCCGCCACATGCACGAGTTCGGAACCACTCGCGAGATGCTCGCCTCGGTCGCGGTGAAGAACCACTTCAATGGTGCGCGGGACCCCTACGCGCACTTCCAGGACGAGATCACCATCGAGCAGGTCCTCGCGTCACCCGCGGTGTGTTCGCCGCTGCACCTACTCGACTGCTGCCCCCAGACCGACGGTGCCGCAGCCGTGCTGCTCGCGCCCGCCGATCGAGCCCACGAGTTCACCGACCGTCCGGTGTACGTCGCCGGATTCGGGGTCGCGACCGACCACCCGTACCTCCACGAGAAGACGAGCTTCGTCGGCCTGCAGGCCACGGTCGAGGCCGCCAAGCGCGCCTACGCGATGGCCGACGTCGGCCCGGCCGACATCGACATGTGCGAGGTGCACGACTGCTTCACGATCACCGAGATCCTCGACATCGAGGACCTCGGGTTCTTCGAGAAGGGGAAGGGTGGCGTCGCCTCGCTCGACGGTGAGACCTCACTCACGGGCCGTATCCCGGTGAACACGTCGGGCGGGCTCCTGGCCAAGGGTCACCCGATCGGCGCGACCGGAATTGCTCAGCTCACCGAATGTTGGTGGCAGCTGCGGGGCGATGCCGCCGACCGGCAGGTCGCGATGCGCAACGGCTTCGCCCTCCAACACAACGTCGGCGGGCGCGGTTCCGGGGTGAGTGTCGTCAACATCCTCACCACCAACCGCTGACCGCCCAGCCGACAGATCAGGAGACGAACCCGATGACCGATCACCTGAACGTCGAGACCGGTCCGGACGGGGTCTGTCGGATCACCCTCGACCGGCCGGACGCCAAGCATGCGTTGACCGTGGCGATGCGCGACGGCATCGTCGACGCGATCCGAGCCGGGCGTAGCGACACCACCGTGCGGGCCTTCCTCATTCGCGCGACGGGTGACGCGTTCTGCGCGGGCATGGACCTCGGCGCTTCGACCGTCGCGCAGGCCGGGCAGCCGGGCTTCGACCCGCGCACGACCGCCGAAGCGTTGCGGGTCGGCGTGCAGACCTTCATTCGCGAACTCTGGGAACTCGACAAGCCGACGGTGGCTGCGGTCAACGGCGCCGCCGTCGGCCCCGGCGCCCATCTTGCTCTCGCGTGTGACTTCGTCCTGGTGAGCCCGGAGACCAAATTTCTGTGGTCGTTCCACAAGTGGGGCCTCGTGGTCGACGGTGGCGGCGCGTACCTGCTCCCCCGGCTCGTCGGGCTCCCCCGGGCCAAGGCGATGGTCATGCTCGGCGAGCGCTGCAACGGCTCCGACGCCGTGGACCTCGGGCTCGCGTACCGGTGCCTCGCCGACCCCGACGAACTCGCGACCGAGGCCGACGCGCTCGCCGTCCGGCTGGCCGCAGGCCCGACACGCGCACTCGGTCTCTCGAAGCGACTCCTGAACGCGAGCTTCGAAACCGATCTCCCCGCCGCCTTGGAACTGGAAGGCGCGTACCAGTCGCTCGCCACCGCGTCGGCCGATCTCGTCGAAGGTATGGCCGCGTTCCGAGAGAAGCGCGAGGCCGATTTTCTCGGTCGATAACACTCCCGCCGGCCGCCGAGGGGAGGCGGGCGGCGCCGACGCTGCCCTAGTGTCTGACGTTCACGTCAGGGAGAAGAGGGTGTCGTCCATGGGCCGGTTCGACGAGAAGGTTGCCATCGTGACGGGAGCCGGTCGCGGTATCGGCCGCGCCGAAGCACTGCTCCTCGCGGCGGAGGGCGCCGCGGTCGTGGTCAACGACCTCGGCGGAGAGACCACCGGGGAAGGTGCGGACCAGCGCCCGGCGCAACAGGTCGTCGACGAGATCATCGCTGCCGGTGGTCGGGCGGCAGCCAACTACGACGACATCGCCCAGTGGGTCGGCGGGCAGGCGCTCGTGGCGCAGGCGGTCGACACGTTCGGCGGCCTCGATGTGCTCATCAACAACGCGGGAATCCTGCGCGACAAGATGAGCTTCAACATGGACGAAGCCGAATGGGATGCCGTCATCAACGTGCATCTCAAAGGCCACTTCACCACCAGTCGATTCGCGGCGGCCTATTGGCGACAGTGCAGCAAGGAGCACGGCGCCCCGGTCGACGCCGCGATCGTCAACACCGCGAGCGAGTCCGGCCTGTACGGCAACGGCGGTCAGGTCAACTACGCGGCCGCGAAGGCCGGGATCGCGGCGATGACGATCGTGATGGCACGCGAGCTCGAACGCATCGGTGTGCGGGTGAACGCGATCGCGCCGGTCGCGCGCACGCGGCTCACGGAAGCGGTCGCGGGTGGTTTCATGGATCCCAGCGACGGCGACTTCGACCGCTTCGCACCGGAGAACGCGGCCGCGATGGCCGTGTGGCTTGCCACCGAGGATTCTGCGGGTATCAGCGGCCAGGTCTTCGCGGTCGGGGGCGGCAAGGCACAACTGCTCCAGGGTTGGCATCCGGCCACCCAGGTCGAGGCCACCGACGTGTGGTCACTCGATTCGCTCACCGCGGCACGCGACGACCTCACGAGTGGACGCGCCACCGGCGTCCCACCGTTCATGCCGCCCTTCGAGGGATAACCGAGGCCAGTGCATCTCGACTGGGGCCCCGACGTCGTCGCCTTCCGCGCCGAACTCGTCGCGTTCCTCGACGAGCACGCGCCACCGCAGACCCGCACCCGCCGCGACTTCGCGACCAGTGACAGTGATCAGATCATCCCCGGGTGGGCCAAGGAATGGCAGGCCACGCTCTTCGACCATGGCTGGATGATTCCGGGTTACCCGCCCGAGCTCGGCGGACGGAACGCGACACCGGTCCAGACGCTCGTCTATCTCGAGGAGATGGCGGCGCGCGGCATCCCCCGGTCACTGCACTTTCCCGGGTACGCAATCGTCGCACCGAGCCTCCTCGAATACGGAACGCCCGAGCAACGGGCGATGGCGCCTGCGGCGATTCGCGGCGACACGGTGTGGTGCATCGGGATGAGCGAACCGAACGCCGGATCGGATCTGGCCGGCCTCCAGACGCGCGCGGTGCAGGACGGCGATCGGTTCATCGTGAACGGCCAGAAAGTGTGGACGTCCTACGCGATGGTGGCCCAGCGGTGCTGCCTCTACGTTCGTACCGACCCCGACGCCCCGAAACACAAGGGCATCTCCCTCCTCATCCTCGACATGGACACGCCCGGGATCGACATCCGACCGTTGACCCACATCAACGGCAATGCCGACTTCGCGGAGGTGTTCCTCACCGACGTCGAAGTGCCGGTCGCCAACTTGGTGGGCGCACTCAACGACGGGTGGCGCATGACTCAGGGCTCCCTGGCGCACGAACGGGCCGGGCTCTGGGTCGAAGGGGTCGCTCGGCTCGAACAGACGATCACCGGCCTGGTCGATCTGGCCCACCGCCGGGGCGTCGCCCACGACCCGATCGTCCGTCGCCGCATCGCCGAGGGGTACCAACGCGCGGCCAGCCTCCGCGCCCTCGGGTACAAGGGATTCACGAGTTTCGCTCAAGGCGCCGCCGCGCCCGAGCACTCCTACATGAAGTTGGCGAGTTCGGAACTCGGGAAGGAGTTGTACGAACTCGGCATGGAGATTCAGGGTGCGTACGGCCCGGTGATCGACGAAGAACGCGGCGAGGAAGCCGGACGCTGGCCGCTGAGCTTCTTCGTCAGCTTCGCCAACACCATCGCCGGCGGCACCAGCGAAATCCAGCGCAACATCATCGCCCAACGCGTACTCGGATTGCCGAGGGCATGACATGGTGAACCCCGTGCCGGCCGAGCCCAACGACGCGGCGGCTGCCGGTTCCGCACAGCTCGTACGCCTGCAATCCGAGGTGGCCGAAGGTCAGCTCCCCGACCCGATCCTGCGGGTGCTCGTCAGTGTGTGCAATCGCGGCAGCCTGAGCTTCGCGGTCACGGTCGCCCAGGGTGGGCTCGTCATCAGCGGCACCGCGGTCGGCGTCGCCGAGTTCATGCACAACATGGCGGCCGAGCTCGAAGCGCGCGGCGGGACCGACGCCGCGGTGCTGTCCGAGCCGTTGCGGTATCTCGGCCAGATCGCCGATGAGCCGTCTCCCGAGAACGGGCCGTCGACCAACCCGGTGGACGATCTGCCCCTTTACCTCCACCTCGAGGAGGCCACCATTCGCAGCGGGTCCGCGATTCTCGGCGAGCACGTGCGCTGGCGCGGACGCCTCGCGGAGGTCGAGGGCTGGTCGCTCGGCACGATCTCACCCGAACCCGGCAGCCCCCCGGCATGAACTTCTCCTTGACCGACGATCAGGAGCTGTTGCGCGACAGCGCCCGCCACCTCCTCGAGCACCAGTGCCCGCCCGCGCTGCTGCGCGCCCACACCGACGACCTCACCGCCGCCGACGACCTCTGGCACCTCCTCGACGACTTCGTGCCGCTGGGCATCGGACCGCTCGTCGACCTCTGCGTGTTCATGGAGGCACTGGGCTCGGTCGCCGCACCGGTGCCGTTCTTCTCGACTGCGTGTCTCTACGCGCCGGTGCTCGAAGCCATCGGCGAGCACGATCTCGACTCCGTGCTCGACGGACACGCGACAGGGACGGTCGCGGTGGCCGGGGCCGACGGCGTGTGGCACCCGAACGCGGAATCCCGGAAGACCTTCGTCCCGGACGCGGCACGAGTCGATCTCGTCGCCGCTGTGAACGCCGACGGCGCCGTGACCCTCCTGGCCGCGCCACCCGTCCGCCGGATCGAGACCCTCGACACGACCCGGCCCCTCTACGACGTCGAGACCGCGGTGCCCGGGACGTCGGCCGGCGTCATCAGCCGGGCGGCACTCGACGACGTCCTCCTGCGCGCAACCGTCGCACTCGCGGCCGAGATGGTGGGCACCGCCCGCCGGCTGTTCGACATGACGCTCGCGTACGCGAAGGAACGCATCCAGTTCGATGTGCCGATCGGATCGTTCCAGGCCGTCCAGCACAAGCTCGCCGACATGAGTCTCGACGTCGAACGGGCGTGGAGCGCCGTGTACTACGCGGCGATGGCCGTGGACGCGGGCGACCCCGACCGAACCCGCGCGATGCACGTAGCGAAGGCCGCGGCAGGTGAAGCGGCGCGTCGAGCGGCCAAGGACGGCATCCAGATCCACGGCGGCATCGGTTTCACCATGGAGCACGACCTCCACTTGTTCCTGCGCCGGGCGCTCGCATCCGAGGCCCTGCTCGGCACCACCGGAGACCACCACGACCGGCTGGCCGAGCTGTTGTTCTGACGGAACTACCAGACGTGGAGCACCGAGATGGCTTCGAGCGCGGGTTCCTCGGGGAGGTTCTCGCCGAAGACCTCGGCGAGCATCCGGTGGACGACGGGATGGAGCCGCTCCTCCACGAATCGCTGCCAGTCGGCCTCGGATTCCCACACGTCGATGTAGCGCAGGCCCCCTTCGGGCCGCTCGATCGCGAGGTGAGTCACCATTCCCTCCGGGCGCTCGTCTCCCAGTTCGGTGCGGATCCGTTCGTAGGCGACTGCGTCGATCGGAACGTCCTGGATGAATGCATAGGTCATAGTGTTCCCAACTTTGATCCGAAGAAGCTTCGGATCAATATACTCTGGCCATGGCACCCCGAGTCAAGCGCTCCTACGACGCGGCATCACGAAGCAACCAGTCCCGCGAGACTCGCCAGCGCATCGTGGATTCGGCACGGGTCCACATCATCGAGCACGGCTACCGGGCGACGACCATCGCGGCGGTGGCGCGGGACGCGAGCGTGAGCGTCGACACGGTCTACGCACTCGTCGGACGGAAGCCCGTTCTCCTCCGGGAACTCATCGAACAGGCGATCTCGGGGACCGACCACGCCGTCACGGCCGAGGCGCGCGACTACGTCCGCGCGATCCACGCGGAGCCGGCGCCGGAGAAGAAGCTGGCCATCTACGCCCGCTCGGTGTGCGCAGTCCAGGCGCGGATGGCGCCCCTGTTCATGGCACTTCGCGACGCGTCGGCCACCGAGTCCGAGGCCGACGAGGTCTGGCGCGAGATCAGCGCCCGGCGCGCCGCGAACATGCGCAGGTTCGCCCGTGAACTGGGAGCGACCGGGCGACTCCGGCCCGACGTGTCGATCCCGGAGGCCTCCGACGTGTTGTGGGCGACAACCAGCTCGGAGTTCTACGCCCTGTTCGTCGGCGACCGCGGCTGGTCCACCCGCCGGTTCGAGCGCTGGCTCACCACGACCTGGACCCGCCTCCTCCTGACCGATGGGTGAGCAGCGGGACCGCCGCCTCGTCCTCGGCCGGGCGTGACACCACTAGGTCCGTCGTCGTCCCGGGACTACGATGACTGACACTCACGTCAGGTTCCGGGGGGTCACCCATGACGAACGTCGATCTCGTGGCATTGGCCGAGAGTCGGGGCCGGCTCAGCACGGCACCCACCGTTGATCAGGTCACGGCCGAGGTCGTGCGCGGCGCCATGGAAACCATCTGCTTCGAGATGGCCACCTACGTGTCCCGCACCGCGACCACGCCCATCCTCAACCAGTCGAACGAGCGCAACGCCACGATCCTCGACGCCCAGGGCCGCCTCGCCGCCCTCTCCGTCGGGATCCCCCAGTTCATGTTGACGTCCACCCTGCCCGTTCGCTTCGCCCTCGAATATCTCGGGGTCGACGAGTTCCGCGAGGGCGATGTCTTCGTCGCCAACGACCCGTATCACGGTGGGGGCCACCTCCCCGACTACAACGTCTTCGCTCCCGTGTTCGCCGACGATCCGTCGCGCCCCGGTCACCGGCGCATGGTGCTGATCGCCAGCATCCAGTGCCATCACGGCGACACCGGCGGCGGCGTCCCCGGCGGCTACAACGTGACGGCCAACGACATCTGGGGCGAGGGGGTGCGCTGGCCCGTCCTCAAAGTGATCGACCGGGGCGAGGAGCGACGCGACGTGCTGCTCGCGCTCGCCACCAACAACCGCATCCCGAGCTACATCGGCGACATCCGCGCCCAGATCGGCGCCGCACAACTCGCGGTGCGCCGCCTCGGTGAAGTGCTCGCCACCTACGGACCCGGAACGGTCGAGGAATCCGTCGACTTCATGATCGACTACGCCGCGCGCCGCTTCCGCGAGGAGGTCACCGCGTGGCCCGACGGCGTCTACGAGGCCGACGCGTACGTCGACCACGACCCGCTCGGGAACCCCGACATCCATCTCCACGTGAAGATCACGGTCGCCGGTGACGAGTTGACGATCGACTACACCGGCTCCGACACCCGACCCGAGATCCAGGCCTGGTCCACCTTCGGCAACACCCGGGGGTACACGGTCGGACAGATCGCCTCGATGATGGATCCCGAGATCCCGAAGAACGAAGGTTTCTTCGACCAGATCCGCCTGGTCGTGCCCTCCGGCTGCGTCCTGAATCCCACTCCGGGCAAGCCCGTGAGCGCGGGGACGCACCACCCCGGTGCCGACGTCGGCGAGGTCATCGCCGTGGCGCTCCAACACGTGCTGCCCGACAAGGCCGTCCCCCAGACGTACAAGACCGGGATCCCGACGATCATCGTGGGCATCGACCCGGCCACGGGCCAGAGCTTCACCGACCACTCGGCCGAGGTCTACGCCGGGTGGTGCAACGCGGCGAAGGGCATGGACGCCTGGGGCGCCCAGAACGCGAGTTTCGGCAACCTCTGGAAGGCGACGGCAGAGATCAACGAGAGCCTGTACCCCCACGTGCAGTGGAGCCGGGATTACCGCACCGACTCCGGCGGGCCCGGCCAATGGCGTGGTCTCTGCGGCAGCCACTACGAGAAGGAAGTCCGGGTCGACGCCAAGGTCTACACGTATGTGGTCGGCATGAAGTACCCGATGCCCGGCATCTGCGGCGGCAAGCCCGGCGAACCCAATCGCATGGTGATCCGCTACGGCTCCGACGACGAGTTCGTGGTCAAGCACACCGCCGACTGGGTGCCGATCGCGGCGGGCGAACGCATCATGTACGACTACGGCGGTGGCGGCGGGTGGGGCGATCCGCTCGACCGTGACCCGCAGGCGGTCCTCGACGACGTGCTCGACGAGTACGTCAGTGTGGCCGGCGCCGAGCGCGAGTATGGCGTGGTCTTCACGGGGTCGCTCGACGACCTCACGCTCGCCGTCGACGCCGCGACGACCGATTCGCTCCGCGCCCAACGCCGCGGCTGACCAGACCATGACGTATCGCGTCGGAGTCGACGTCGGCGGCACCTTCACCGACCTGATCTGTGTGGCGGCCGATGGTGAGGTCGTGCTCGACAAGACCCCCACCACGCTCGACGATCAATCACGCGGGGTGATGACCGGCATCCACCAACTCGCCGATCACTTCGATGTGTCTCTCGGCGAGTTCTGCTCTGCGCTCGACGTCGTGGTCCACGGCACCACGACCGCCGACAACACGATGATCGAGATGAACGGTGCCCGGACCGGACTCCTGGTGACCGAAGGGCACCGCGACGAGATCGAGATGCGCCGGGTCCACAAGGAAATGATCTGGGACCCGTCCTACCCGGCCCCACCTGCGATCGCCCGGCGCCGCGCGCGCATCCCGATCGGCGAACGGATGAGTCACACGGGAGAGATCCTGCGCCCACTGGACGAGGTGGCGGTGCGCGCCGGGGTGCAACGGCTGCGGCTGCTCGACGTGCAGTCCATCGCCGTCATGTTCCTGTTCTCGTTCGTCAACCCGGACCACGAACTGCGGGCCGCCGAGATCATCCGCGAGGAGTTCCCCGAGATCGAACACATCTCGCTCTCCCACGAGGTCATGGCGCGCGGTCCGGAGTACGAACGGGTCTCGACCACGCTCGTCAACGCGTACGTCGCACCCAAGATCGCCCGGTACGTCGGACGCCTCGAAGACCAACTCCGGACCGCGGGATACGGCGGGCAGCTCCTGATCATGCAATCGACCGGCGGGGTCATGCCGCCCGACTACGTGGCGCGGCGCGCGGTCACCCTGCTGGCGAGCGGGCCGGCCGGTGGCGTGATGGGTTCGGCCCTCGCCGCGAGTCGTGCGGGCGTCGACGACTTCGTCGCGGTCGACATGGGCGGCACCAGCTTCGACCTCTGCCTCGTGCGCGGCGGTCGACCCGAGATCAAGACCGATTGGAACTGGCGCTACCGGTACTACATCGGGTTGCCGATGGTGGATGTCCAGAGCGTGGGTGCCGGTGGCGGGTCGATCGCGCGGGTGCGCCAGGGTGCGCTCTTGGTCGGTCCCGAGTCGGCGGGGAGCAGCCCCGGCCCGGCCTGCTACGGACGCGGCGGCGACCGGCCGACGGTCACCGACGCCGACGCGGTGCTCGGATACCTCCCGGCCGACGGGTTCGCGGGCGGCCGTATGCAGCTCGACCTCGACGCCGCGCGCGCCGCGATTCAACGTGATGTCGCCGAACCCTTCGGCACCGATGTCACCGAAGCCGCGTGGGGCATCGAACGCATCGTCAACGCGAACATGGCGAACGCGACCCGTCGGGTCCTCGCGTCCCACGGAGCGGATCCCCGAACCCTCGCGCTGATCGCCTACGGCGGGAACGGACCGGTCCACGCGTGGGCGATCGCCAACGAGCTCGGCGTCGGCCGGGTCCTGATCCCCAAGGCGGCGCCGGCCTTCTCCGCGCTCGGGGTGCTGGTGGCGGATTCCCTCGTCGACCTCGTCCGCTCCTACGTCACGCCCCTCGCCCAAGTGGACCTGGACCGACTCCGGCACCTGATGGCCGACGTCACCAGCGAGGCCACGAAGGAACTCGAGCCCACGGGGCTCGCGGCCACGACGACCGAACACTTCGTGCAGATGTGTTATCCGGGTCAGAACTTCGACATGAGTGTGCCGACCTCGCCCGATGTGGCCGAGGCCGATCTCATCGGACTCGCCGAACGGTTCCATGCCCAGCACGAGCGGGACCGCGGGTTCAGCTTCCGGAATCAACCACCGCTCATCCGCGGGGTGCGCCTCGTGGCCCGGGCGACGACGCCGAAGCCCGAGCGGTTCGCCGCGCTGGGCACGACCACGGTCTCAGCCGAGGCGCAGATCGGAACTCGTGACGCCTACTTCGGCGTCGAGTTCGTGACCACGCCCGTCTACGAGGGCCCGCGCCTCGGACCGGGAATCGAGATCAGCGGACCCGCGCTCGTCCAGGAACCGTTTACCGTCGTGGTGGTCCCGCCCGGCGCGAGGCTCACCCTCGACACGACCGGGAACTACGAACTCCACCTCCCGTGAGTCGCCGGAGTCGGAAGGGCAGGTCATGACGTCGTTGCAGTTCATCTCGAATATCGGCGCACCGGCGACGGTGCTCCTCGTCGTCGCACTGTTGATGGTTCTCGCCCGCCCCGATCGCGACACCGGCGGCGATGGCGCCTACGCCGTCTACCTCAGCGCCGCCTCACTCGCCGCGCTGTACATGCTGCTGGTGATGACCGCGGCCGGCATTCAGGCCATCGCGGAACATTTCGCCCGCGGTCGAGCCAACGGGTTCAACAACGTGTCGATCACGAGTTTCGACCTCTTCTTCGGTGACAACAGCAACGCCACCATCGGCGCCACCGCGGCCGCGATCGTGGTGGCCGCGATCGTCTACGGGTTCCACACCCGACGCCGACGGGAGCTCCGAACCGTGGAGGGACACGAAGCAAGCGGTGTGGCGCGGGTAGGCCGGGCGTACCTCGGTTCGGTCTGTTTCGCCATGGTGACCATCCTCCTGGAGTCGGCGATCCTCATCGGAGGATCCGCGATTGCGTTCATCGACACCAGCAACGATCGCAGTCGGGACATCGCCGCCGGAACCCTGATCGGCTACGGCTTGGTGGCGCTCGTGGCGTTCCTGATCTTCCGAAGCCACTTCTGGGCATTTCGGGGAACGCCGGGCGACAACATAGGAGAAGCCACGGGTGCCGGTGACCGCTAACCGGATCGGCTCAGGCGGCGGCGTCGCTCCAGGGCACGGCGTGGTCGACGAGCACGTTGCAGTGGTAGCGGTCTTCGGCGATCTTGCGCGCCGCCATCTCGGCGTCCAATGCATCCGCGGCGTCGACGAGCACCATGGTGATGCCATTGCCGTCGGCCCGGTCGAGCGTTTGAATCGTCACTCCGTAGGTCATCGCTTCTTCCTCCACGATCACCAACGTTTCGGCACCGAGTTTCGTTCCTTGAGCGCGCTGATTCGCTCGACCCATTCACGCTTTCACGCCTCGGGAAACGGCAGGTGACTGATGGGGTATCTCCAGGCGCACGAATTGCGAACACTCGCCGCCGCCGCCGATCGGCTGGTGCCACCCACGGATGACGGACATCCGGGCGCCGCCGCCCTGGGCGTCGTCGACTACATCGACGGTCTGCTCGACGCCTTCTCCACGGATCCACCACGGATCTGGGCCGGCGGCCCGTTCTCGGGTCGGGCCGGGGGCGACACGGGTTTCGTACGGTTCATGGATCTCTCCTCCCTGGAGGAGCTGGCGTGGCGGACTCGAATCGAAGGGTCCCAAGGGATACCCGAACGCGAACGCATGGGCCCGATCACGGGCTGGCAGGCGCAGTACCACAGTGGTCTGAGCGCGCTCGGCGCCGACTTCGGCGACCTCGACTCGGATCAGCAAACCGCACGCCTCGACGCGGACCCCGAGTTCCGTGACCTGCTCTACGAGCATGTCGTCGAAGGGTGTTATGCCGCGCCCGAGTACGGGGGCAACCGCAACCTCGACGGCTGGCGGGCCATCGACTTCCCCGGCGACGTCCAACCCCGTGGCTACACCGACGCCGAGGTGGAAGGCCGAGCATGAGCGCAGCCGCGAGCAACGCCGAGTTCGATGCCGTCATCATCGGCTCCGGTCCGGCCGGGGCGACCGCGGCCGAGGTCCTGACCGGCGCGGGCTGGTCCGTCCTCATGCTGGAAAAGGGACGGAATCACCTGATGGCGCTCGACCCGCCGTTCGCACCCTTGGGCCACGTGTCGAACGACGAGCTGAAGTTCATGCGGCGCTATTTCCTCGGGCCCGATCCGTGGTTGGAGCCGAGAACGTTCCGCCGCACCGAAGCCGACGGTGAGCGGATCGAGACTGGCGACGTCAACAACCTCCCGTCGACCGTCGGCGGTGGCGGATTCCACGCCGACGGCAAGCTCCCCCGCTTCCGCGACGACGACTTCAAGCCGCTGAGCGCCGCCGGCCCGGTCGAGGGCGCGGCCATCGTCGACTGGCCGGTCGACTACGACGAGATGGAGCCGTACTACGCGGCCGCCGAGCGCGCCGTCGGCGTCGCGGGCGAGGCCGGCGCGAATCCGTTCGCGTCCTGGCGGGCCGATCCGTACCCGATGCCGGCCGGGCCCGACATGTACTGCGCACTCCTCACCGCCCGGGCCGCCACCGAAATGGGCTATCACCCCTACCGAGCGCCGACCGGCGTCAACAGCGTCGAGTACGACGGCCGCCCGGCGTGCAACAACTGCGGGTTCTGCGGGTACTTCGGCTGCCCGATCGATGCCAAGGGCGACCCGGTCGCGCCACTGCGCCACGCCCTGCAGACCGGCAACTGCGAGATCCGCGACGAGTGCGTCGTCACCGACGTCCTGCTCGACCGCAGCGGACGACGCGCCCGCGGGGTGCGCTACCTGGATCGGAATCTCGAACCGCACGAGGTCTCCGGCCGACACGTGGTCCTCGCGGGCGGCGCGTTCGAGACTCCGCGGCTGTTGCTCCGGAATGAACTCGGCCACCCGGACGTGGTCGGCCGATTCCTGCAGTTCCACTTCCAGACCTATGTCCTCGGCATGTTCGGGGAGCGGTTGCACGGTCACCGCGGCCGGTCGGTCACCCACCTCATGGATGATCCGATCGTGCCCGACGCGGCGGCGATGGATGCCGCCCGCGAGGCTGGGCTTCCGTTCATCCGGGGTGGGATCGTCGAACACGGCGCCGCCGGCCATCCGATCCTGGAGGGCATCCACCTCCCTCAGGGTGCGCTGCACTCGCAACTCATGATGCAGTCGATGACGCGGGACCGCATGGCGGTCTTCACCATGCAGGGCGAGGATCTGCCCCAGGCGACGAACCGGATCGATCTCGACCCGCACGTGCGCGATGCCTACGGGCTCCCTGCGGGGCGGGCGACCTACGCGCCGCATGCCCATGAGATTGCCTGCGCCGAGCACTGGGCGCCGCGGCTCGAAGCCGTCATGCGGGAGGCGGGTGCGCAGAACACGTTCTGGACGACGTCACCGCCGATCGGGGGGAGCATGGCCGACCGGCCCGGTGGGCGTACCCCGATCTCACGCCACATCATGGGCGGGGCCCGGATGGGCGACGATCCGGCAACGTCGGTGTTCGATCGGTGGCAACGACTGCACGGGGTGGAGAACGTGATCTGCACCGACTCGTCGGTGTTCCCCACTTCGACGGGCTACGGACCCACGCTCACGATCGTCGCATTGGCGATCCGAGCGAGCCGCGCCCTCGCCGGCCTCGACCCCCTCCGCTCCGAACGCCCCAGCTAGCAGCGGGAGTCAAGAGCGGGAGTCAAGAGCGGAGCCGTCCCGACCACGACGAGCGTCCAAAGATCGAGGCGCAGCGTGGCCCGAGCGGCCCGGCGCCGCAGGCGCCAAGAGCGGGAATTACGCGGCGATGAGTTCTTCTTCGGGGCCGGTACCGGGGAACAGGATGCGGGTGGGTGGCTGCTTGAGGTCCTTGACGATCCCGACCCAGCTCATGACCTTGAGCACGTAGTAGGTCATGTCGACCTCCCACCAGAAGAATCCCTGGCGAGCCGACGCCTGGTAGTGGTGGTGGTTGTTGTGCCAGCCCTCACCACCGGTCACGAGGGCGATGAGCATCGAGTTCCGGCTGGTGTCGTTGGTCTCGTACCGGCGGCGGCCGAAGACATGGGCGGCCGAGTTCACGAGGAACGTCGAGTGCCACAGCAGCACCGTCGACCAGACGAAGCCGACGACCAGTCCGGACCAGCCACCGATGAGGAGCGCGGCGATCCCGTAGATCCACGGCGGCATACCTTCGTGGCGGTCCAGCCAGCGGAGTTCGGGGTACTGGGCGAAGTCCTTGATCGCGGCGAGGTCGGTCTGGTTGTACTTGTTCGAGAGGATCCAGCCGACGTGACTCCACCAGAAGCCCTTCCGCGGTGAGTGCAGGTCGGCCTCGGTGTCGGAGTACCGGTGGTGGTGGCGGTGGTTGGCCGCCCACCACAAGACACCCTTCTGCGCCGACGCTTCGGCCTGGAACGCAAAGACGAACTGCCAGAAGCGGTTGAGCCGATAGGACTTGTGCGAGAAGTAGCGGTGGTATGCCGCGGTCACGAAGAACGACCGACTCAAGAACATCACCGGCAGCAGGATCAGCGCGGTCAGGGAGAACCCGGTGAAGATCACGGCGAGGCAGGCCACATGGACCAGAAAGAAGGGAATCGACGACACCCAGTTGACGCGCTCGTCGGCGGCACGGGTGAGCGGCGGAAGCGTGGCAGGCATCCGCGGAGGCTACCGGTCGGTCCCGGATCGACCCCAGCAACGCAGCCAAGAACCGCCTGACCTGGGGATCTCGCCGACGCCGCGTACGCCCGGCCACTCCTCGCCATTCGTGGTCTCCGGTCGCGTGCAGAATGCCCGCATGACCATCACCGCGGTTCTCCTCGACTTCTACGGCACGCTGGCGCGGGCCACGCGCTGGGTCTCGGCCGATGAGGTTCTCGAAGCTCACGGCTATCGCCTGAGCGACGAGCAGCGCGACGTGTATTTCGCCGGTGGTCTCGACGGGTCCGAGCACCACGAGCACTCCCAGAGTCGTGACCACTACACGGCGTGGCAACGGGAGCGCACCTTGGCCATGCTCGCCGCGTCCGACGTGCATCCCGGCGAGTACGAGACCATCATCGAGAAACTCCAGGCCGGCGCGTCCGATCGCCAACTCGATCCCTACGACGAAGTCGCGGAGGTGCTCGCCGAACTCCGCCGCCGCGAGCTGCGGATCGTCATCTGCTCCAACTGGGATTGGGACCTGCGGGAAGCCGTCGAAGAATCCGGGCTCACCGGCCACGTCGACGCGATGGTGTCCTCGGCGTGGGTGGGTGCGCGCAAGCCCCACCCCCGGATCTTCGCCGCGGCGCTGGAGGAGGCAGGGGTGAGCAGTAACGAGGCCATCTTCGTCGGCGACACGTGGGGCCCCGATGTCGTGGGCCCCCTCGCGGCGGGCATACGA
>JAENVU010000198.1 GCA_016650415.1 Acidimicrobiia bacterium | reverse complement strand
GATCACCGCCGACATGCACGTGCGCTATCTCGGCCGCCCGCGTACCGACGAAGTCGTCGCCCTCGCCACCGTGGTGCGCCGGGGATCACAGCTCATCGTGGTCGAATGTCGGGTGACCGACACCGATGACCACGTCGTTGCGGTGGCCGACTGTTCGATGATGAGAGTGCCGCGCCGCACTTCCGCCCCGCCGGACTGACTACTGCGGCGGAGTGGCGTTCCGATCGGTCGCGGTGACATCGAGGGTCGCCGACTTGCCGTCGCGGGAGTAGGTCACCTTCAGGACATCGCCGGGCGCGTGGTCGGCCAACACCGAACGGAGCGTTGCGACGGTGTCGACCTTCGACCCGTCGATCGCGGTGATGACGTCGTCGACCTTGAGCCCCGCGGTAGCCGCCGGACCGGCCGGTTGCAGCTGCACGATGGCGACCCCGACCGGGTTGGTCGAGTTCTCGGGTGCGATGCCGATGAAGGCCGACGTGCCGGTGTTGGGGGTCGAGGGCGCGTTCGGAGTCGTCGGCCGAGTCGGAGTACTGCCCTGCCCGCCCTGACCGGGACCTGTGTTTCCTCCTCGCCCGCCACCGAACGGGAACTGTCGGTTGCCACGGGGTCCTTGCCCCTGGCCGGGCCCGGCCCGATCGGACCGGTCACCGACCTCCGAGCGGAATCGGTCATGACTGTCATGACCGTCGTGATCACCGTCGCCGATGAGCAGACCCGTGCCGAGCCCGAGGCCGAAGACGAGCAGGCCGGCGAGCGCGACGACCAGCCACTTCGGGACCAGGACACCGGATCGTCGTGCCGGAGTCGCGCCTGAAACCGGGGGCGGTGGCGCGATCGTGGGTTCGGGCTCGATGATGGCCGCGGTCTCGGTCGTCGCGTCGATCGGTGCGCCGGGCGCATCGTCGGGAGTCGCGACCGCCGCCTCCTCGGTCGGTTCGGTGGCGTCGGTCGGCGGTTCGAGGTCGTCGGCAGGGCTCATCGAGGGTCTCTCCGGAGTGGCAAGCGGAGCACCAGGATGACATCCGTAGCGCTCGGGTACCGGTCAGCTCCATGAGCGCCGACTGAGACGCCTACTGCAGGTGAGTGAGCGTGGTTCGGTACTCCTCCGGTGAGATCTCGCCCCGGGCGAGGCGCTCGGCGAGAATCGCCTGGGCGCGTTCGACCCCCGAAGGGGTCCGGGTTGCGGCCGAGCGGGTGATCAGCCAGATACCGAGCCCGATCACGGTGACCCAGAACACGATCATCAGGGTGACCCAGATCCACATCGAGCCCGAGTCGCCCCCCATGTGGTGATCTCCCCAATCCGCCATGATCGACGGGAGCACTGTCATGACCGCCATCAGCTTCTCCGAACCTCAACCGACTGGAAGTTCAGGGTACGAAGTGGGTCGGTCCGATTCCAGAGTCGGAAGTCCCTGCGTGTGCGGATTGCGTGGCACCGTCGTTGCGGGGCAGAGTCGGGCGCTCTGTACGCAGCCTGGGGAGTGGGACGACGATGAGGACACTCGGACGAACGCGCGCCGCGATCTTGGCGCTGGTCGCGGTCATGGCCGTCGGAGCCTGCGGCAGCAGCAGCGGTTCCGGCGGCTCCGGTGGTGCTCCGAACACGGTTCGGGTACCCCAGGACCATTCGACGATCCAGGCCGCCGTAGATGCTGCGAAGTCGGGAGACCTGGTGCTCGTCAGTCCCGGGGTCTACCGCGAGGCTGTCGACGTCACGACGCCGAACATCACGATCCGCGGGACCGATCGGAACCAGGTCATCCTCGATGGCGGGTTCAAGAAGGAGAACGGAGTCCGGGTGCTCGACACCGACGGTGTCGTGGTCGAGAACATGACCGCCCGCAACTTCGTCAGCAACGGATTCTTCTGGACCGGTTCCGACTACTACCGCGGCTCCTATCTCACCGCGTACCGCAACGGCGACTACGGGATCTACGCCTTCGACGCGTACCACGGTCAGTTCGACCACAGCTATGGCGGTGGCAGCCCCGACGCCGGCTTCTATATCGGTGAGTGTTACCGCTGCGACGCGGTGATCGACACCGTCGTCTCGGAGAACAACGGGCTCGGCTACTCGGGGACCAACTCGGGTGGCGACCTCTACATCGTCAACTCGACGTTCCGGAACAACCGGGCCGGCATCGTGCCCAACACGGGTTCCTACGAGCTCTGTTACCCCGAGCGGGAGTCGACGATCGTGGGGAACCTGGTGTACGGCAACAACAACGGAGACGCCCCGGCGATCGATGTCGCGCTGCTCGCGAACGGCAACGGCATCCTCGTTCCCGGTGGCGTGCGCAACATCATCGAGCGGAACCGCGTCTGGGACCATGAGCGCACGGGTATCGGCCTCGTTCCCTTCCCGGAGGAAGATGCGAGCGACTTACCGCCCGCGAAGGCCGATTGGAACGTGCCGTGCAGCAAGACGCGCGACCGGAAAGTTCCGAAGATCCCGGCCGACAAGTGCAAGGGCCTCGAGGGGCTGTTGAAGAGCTGCGCGGTGCTCTGGAACCCGCAGGAAAACCGCGTGATCGGCAACGTGGTCGAGGAGTCCGGAGTTGCCGACCTGACGGTTTCGACTGCGGACTTGTTCAACACCGGTGAGACGGTCGACACCCTCGCGAACTGTTTTTCGGACAACACCTTCACCACGACGGCGCCGACCGACCTGCAAGCACTGGCGCCGTGTGACGGGACCGGGAGCGGTGGGAACTGGGACGCCGGTGCGCTGGACCTTCTCGGACTCTTCACGGAGCCCGCACCTGCGCCCCCCACGGACGCATGGCGCTCGGCTCCGAAACCACCGAGTCAGGAGAACATGCCGAAGGCTCGTACGGCTCCGGCGGTTCGATTCCGTGGACCGACCAAGCCCAACGTCGACGCCATCACGGTTCCTGATCGCCCCGCGGGGTCGTGACGCCCTACCGCCGGTGGCGCAACGTCGGCGTGCATCGAGCCCTGATCTCGGTGGCTTTCGCATGCATCACCGTGGCGGGTTGCTCGGACGCCGCTCCTCGTCGCGTCGCCTCGGGTGCGGTCGGGGCCGACGCCCCGGAGCTGCCGCGGGTCGGGCCGATTGGGCCAGAGCGGTACACCGGACCGCAAGGACGGGTCGGCCAGTTCGTCGTCAAGTGCACGTACAGCCACTCCGGCGAGAACGATCCGATCGTGCACTTCGGTCACGCCGGGCATTCGCATCGCCACGACTTCTACGGCGCGGTCGGGACCGACGCGACGTCGACTCCGGAGCAACTCGAGACTCAGAAGACCACGTGCGACAAGGAGTTCGACACCGCCGCGTATTGGCACCCGTCGCTCTACGACGGCAACACCGTGATCCGACCGCGAAGTATCGCTGCGTACTACCGAGCCGCGCCGGGAGTGAACCCCGAGTCCGTGCAACCGTTCCCGTTCGGTCTGGCGATGATCGCGGGCGATGCCGCCGCGACCGAGGCGCAGATCGGTGGGGCCGTGGGCTGGGTGTGTGGGGCGTCGACCGATCTCCAGGCCGGACCTCCGGATTGTCCGGCGAGTGCGCCGCTGCACTTGGAGTTGACCTTCCCCGATTGTTGGGACGGCCGTCATCTCGACAGCGCCGACCACCGGTCGCACGTGGCGTATTCCGCGCGTGGGAAGTGCCCGGTGTCGCGGCCCGTGCCGATGCCGCAGCTGATGATGTCGGTCAACTTCGGAGTGTCGGGGACCGGCCATGATCTGCGGCTGGCGTCGGGCTCGGTCGTCACGGCCCACGGAGACTTTCTCAACGCCTGGACGCCCGCGGGATTGGCCCGTGAGGTCAACGCCTGCATCCATCGCGACGTGGTCTGTGAACTCGCGTCGAACCGCGAGGAAGAAGCGCTCTTCCAGGTTCGGTGATCCGACCGCGAGCTACGTGACGACCCGGATCGCGCCCGTCATTCCGCGGGTCGGTGTGCCGTGGAGCGTGCAGTAGTAGGGGTAGTCGCCGGCCCGGTCGAAGGTGACGGATCCCTGCTCGTCGGGCCCGAAGTCGGGCGTCGCGATCGACGTGAACGTGTCGCCGACCGAGTACACGTTGTGCAGGTTCCGGCCGACGTTCTTGAACGTCACCTTGGTCCCGGCACTCACGGTGACGAACTGCGGCTTGAAGTTGTTGTCCACCGCATCGATGGTGATCGCGCGCTTGCCGGTCTCGCGGGTGAACGTCTTCCCGCTGAGATCGACACTCGCCGAGTCGCTCCCGCACGCGGCGAGGACGGTCAACG
>JAENVU010000197.1 GCA_016650415.1 Acidimicrobiia bacterium | reverse complement strand
GGCCCAGTGCGCGGGTGCGCTGCCGTCGACATCGCCGACCTTGGGCGCCCGGTTGACGGCACCCTCGAGAAACTCGTCGGGGAACGTGGCCAACCATTCCTCGCGCAGGCCGAGTGCCCGCAAGCCGGTCGCGGTGACGCCGACGTTGACGCAGGTGGCCGGCTTGGTGCCCTCTTCCCAGACCTCGGCGGTGGTCAGGGCGGGCATCCCGTCGGCACCGGCGACGATTGCGGCGATGGAGGCTCGCGCCGCCGCCGGGTTCGTGACGCGCACGACGAGGTGCCGGACGAAGCGCATGTTGTAGCCGCGCAGGATGTTTCCCTGGATGTCGGCGAGGATCGCCTCATCGGAGATCGCGACACCGGGGGGCAGGTCAATCGTGGTCATGGTTCACCATCCGATCTCGAGCGCGTGACGGATCTGGGCCACGGTGTAACCCGGGTACGAGCGGTAGGCGAAGAGCTGCACGTTCGTCGGCGGATCCGTTCGTTGGCACTCGTCGAGGAGCAGGACCAGTCGGCGGCTCATCTTGACGATGTCGCGGTCGTCCTCGGGACCGAGCGCCAACGCGCTGGCCGGATACTCCAGCTGGAGCGCGTCGCGGTCTTTCACCCACTGGATGAACTCATCAGGATGCAGTTCCACCGGTAGCGGCGGCGCGTCCTTGATGAACGGGAGCAGTGCGTCGAATCCCGAGCCCACGTTGTAGATGAAGTCGCGGATGTAGTTGGAGAAGTCACCGTCGTAGAAGCTGAACATGCAGAGGTTGCCGCCGACGATCGAGAAGCGGGCGAAGTGCACGATCTGCGTGTTGTCGAGCCCCGCGATCACCTCTTGGACGGCTCCGGCCAAGGTCTGGACCAATCGCGCGCGGCCGTACGGTGAGTTGTCCGCGAGGGGCATGACCAGGTTCATCGGAATCTGGATGTTGTCCGACGGGTTCGTCGAGAACCTGTGCGGCGGGAGCTGCGGTGGATCCCGTCGCCGCCAGATCGCGGTCAGGACCCTGATCAGCAGCCTCTCGCCCAGTCCGGGGGTTGTCATGGCGGCTCCTCAGCGTGCGGCCGGCACCGGATCGGACGGACGGTAGCCTGCGCGCCGCGTCCGTGAATTCGGTACCGTTGGTCATGACCGAAATCTCGCCCGCGCTGGTCGACGCACTCATCGACGCAATGGGCCCGTCGTTCCCCGAGTACGTGCCCGGCACGCGACCGATCCACAGCAAGGGCATCGGCGTCGGGGGCAGCTTCGTGGCGACCGAGGTGGCGTCGCAGTACTGCGCGGCGAAGCATTTCGGCGGCCAGGCCGTCCCGGTGACCGTGCGATTCTCGAACGGCAACGGTCAGCTCGACCCCGATTTTCGGCTCCAAGTGCGCGGCATGGCGGTGAAGTTCTTCGCGGGGGGCACCCGAGAATCCGAGCCCGGTCGCGCGCACACGGATCAGCACACCGTCGTCGGGATGGGCCGCGTCGAGGACGGCCCCGTCGTGGCCCGGCCGGGCGAGGAGATCGCGGAGACGGACCTCATCTGCATGTCGGCGCCGGTGTTCATGGCCCAGAGCGCCGAGCGCCTGCTCGAGTTCGAGCAGAGTTATCGGGCGGTCAAGGTGCGCCGGCCCGGGCTCCTGAAACGCATCAAGTCACTGCTCACGATGAGCCCCCTGCTCCCGCTGGAGTCGGGTGTCACGATGTCGGGCAACGAGGGCTTCCTGCAGTGGGCCCGGACCTATCCGCCGGCCCAGGCGTTCCTGCTCGCAAACGCCGGGCAACGACTTCCCGCGAGCTACGCCCGCGCGGTGTACGACGCGGTGCACGCGTTCGAGGTTCACGGGGCGACCGGCACGTGTCGGATGGTGCGGTTCTCGCTCGAGCCGTCCGACGGTGTCTTCACCGCCGGTGAACCCGACCCGGTCCAACAGCCGATCGCGTCGTTCCTCCGGCCGGAGGACCTGAACGCCCACGGATCCGAACTCGGCGCGGACTACCTCCAGCGCGAGCTTCGACAGCGCCTGTCCTACGCGCCCGGTCGCTTCAACCTGCGGATGCAGATCGCCGATCCCTGGGACGACACCTCTGATCCGACGGTCGCGTGGCCCACGAGCCGGCGCCGGGTCCTGATGGGCACGCTGACGCTGACCCACGTACTCGCGGATCAGCTCGAGGGCTGTGAGCTCCTGAGCTTCAACCCCGGGCGACTGCTGGAGGGGATGGCCATCTCGAACGACCCGGTGCTCGGCGCCCGGTCGGCGGTCTACGAGGCGTCGTACCAACGCCGGATCGCAGCCCGGGGCACGCACGCGACCACCCCGAGCGCCGCCGCGTCGCCGGGCTGCCCGATGGGTCTGTCGTAGCTAGTCGCGACTCGACTCGGCGCCGATGAGTTCCCGGCGAGCCCGCGCGATCTCGCCGCGGACGTAGTCCATCGCCTCGTCGAAGCCCATCGCCATGCCGGCGGCAACGCGGTCGTCGAACTGCTGGTCGCCGAGCGCGGCGCGGAGATCGTCGAGCACGCGCGGCAGGCGCACCGTCATGCTGACGCCCTGGCGCGTGCTCATGCCGTAGATCTGCGCGGCGGTCTCGGGCTGTTCGAGCCCGTTGAACAGCACCGCGACGAGGGCGAGCGTCGTGGCGACGCTGCCGTGGTTCCCGGCCCGGTGGTACCGGGTCAGGGCGGTGTCGAGTAGTTCGAGGGCACGCTCCGGATTGCCCAGGACCCCTTCGAGCCCGGCGATCTCCCGGATGAGGTTGACCTCGAAGAACACCAGGCGCTGTTGGCGCGTGTACTCGAGCGCGTCGCTCATGATCTCCATCGCCCGCGCCGGGTCGGAGTCGGCGTAGGTCCGCCCGTGGCCCACCGCGGCAAACGCGATCCAGTAGGGATTGCCGAGTGCACGCGCGGCCGTGATCGCCGCACCGACGAGCGCCCGGGCATCGTCGGCGCGGCCGATGCCGGGCAGTACCGCGAGCGGCAGGATGAGACCGACGATGTGCGAGAGCCCCGGTTGGCGGGTGAGCTCGTCGCAGATCTCGAGCATCCGGTCGATCGGGCCGGTGTACCGGTACGCGAACGCCTCCCACGCGCGGCTCCACCCGATCTCGAAGGGATCCGAGCGCGGATCGGCTTCGAGGGCCAGCGCGTGTTGCGCGTAGTCGACGGCCACGCCCGGGCGACCCGTGAGCGCGCAGACGCACGCCGCCGTGTAGAGCCGAGGCAGTTGCACGACGTTCGCGGCGGTGGCGGCGGGAAGGATCTCCTCGGCCCAGCCGACCGACTCGAAGCGCTGGAGGCCCATGGTCAACATCGTGGTGTGCGCAGCGACCGCGACCGCGGTGTCCAGTTCGTCGTGGTCCGCGGCCCACCGGAACGCGGCTCGGAGATTGGCGAACTCGCGCTCCACCCATTCGAGCGCGGTCCGTTGATCGGGGCTGTTCCACTGGGCCCATCGGAGCACGGCCTGCTTCGCGAAGTACGACGCGTGGATCTCGCGGACCTCGTCACGGATGCCGGCGTCGCTCAGGCGACCGTCGCCGAACTGGCGGATCGTTTCGAGCAGTCCGAAGCGGACGCGGCCGGCCGAGCGATCCGTGGTGATCAGCGACTTGCGCACCAGCGAGTCGAGGAGGTCCAGCACCGCGTACTCGTCGATCCCGGTCGAACCGACGATGGCCGCGGCGGCCTCCAGATCGAACCCGTCGGCGAACACCGAGCAACGGTCGAGCATCAATCGTTCGTCGTCGGCCAGGAGGTCGTAGGACCACGACACGGCTTTGCGCAGCGTCTGGTGGTGCTCGAGTTCCCGACCCGAGCCCGAGAGCAGGCGGAACCGGTCGGTCAGGCGGTCGCGCACATCCGCCGGGCTCATCGAGACCATGCGGGCCGCGGCCAGCTCGATCGCCAACGCCAGGCCGTCCAGCTGCCGGCAGATCTCGATGACGGCCGCCGCGTCGGCAGGATCGTGGATGGCGAACGAAGGGTTGACCGACTGGGCCCGTTGCACGAACAGCTCGACGGCCGGCGAGGTGGATCCGGCCGTGACGTCGAGGGGCGGAACCGGCCAGACGTGTTCGGCCGCGACGCGCAGACTCTCGCGGCTCGTGGCGAGGACCTGCACCGCCTCCGCGCGCGTGAGAAGCGCGTTGGCGAGGTCGGCCGCGGCCTGCTGCACGTGCTCACAGTTGTCGAGCACGATCAGGAGTCGCCGACCCGCGACGGCCTCGACGATGCACTCGGTGACGGTGCGGCCGGCCATTGGTGTGACGTCGAGCACCGCGGCGACCGCGTCGGGCAACGACGCGGAGGCGCCGATCGGGGCGAGCGCCACCACCCACACGCCGTCGGCGAACTCGTGGGCCAACTCGGCCGCCGCCCGAAGGGCCAGCCGGGTCTTGCCGACCCCACCCGCGCCGGTGAGCGTGACGAGGCGTTGGTCGCGCACGAGCGCAGAGACTTCCTTGAGTTGGTCGTCGCGGCCGACGAAGCTCGTGACCTGGATCGGCAGGTTCCCGGGGATGGCGCTGAGGGTGCGCAGCGCCGGGAAGGTCGAGTCGAGTCCGTCGGCACGGACCTCGAAGAGGTGGGTCGCGTCGCCGAGATCGCGGAGGCGGTGATCGCCGCGATCGAGGAGTCGGCTGCCCTTGAGACCCTCGGCGATGCCCGCGGTGGAATCGTGGACGAGGATCTGGCCACCGTGCGCCGCGTCCATCACCCGGGCGGCTTGGCTCAAGGTGAGCCCGAAGTAGTCGCCGTCGCGTTCCTCGGCCTCGCCCGTGGCGATGCCCATCCGTACGGGGAGGTCCAAGCCGCGCTGCGCTTCCACGGCGGCGTCGATGGCCGCCCGCCCAGATCCGAATGCCGCACAGATCCCGTCTCCGGTGTGCTTGAACAGGTCTCCGCCGTGGGCCTTCACCACGGTGCGCAGCAAGGCGTCGTGGGCGACGAGGGCGGCACCCATGGTGTCGGGATCATCCTGCCAGCGCCGCGTCGAGCCTTCGATGTCGGTGAGCAGGAAGGTCACGAGCCGTGTTTGCCGTTCGGCCACGGCACCAGGATGCCATACCCCCCGCCTGGTCGTTCCGGGGTTCAACGCCGGTCGAAGAACACCTTGCGCTGGTCGGAGTATTCGAGCGCGGCCCGGACCCGAGCTTCGTCGAGCCATTCGGGGAACGGGGGCGCGCACGGGGGCAATGGGTTCGGGAGCATGCCGGGGAGTTGGTTCGCGTGGAGCCCGGCGATCGCATCGAGTTCGAGGTAGCCGTGGTTCTGGAGGACCGCCTGCTCGGCTTCGCTGAACCGGTCCAGGTCGGTGCGGATCCCGTCGATGCGATCGTTGATCAACGCGTTCGAGTACCGGTGTCCCTGCGGTGCCTCCGCCGATGACATCGTGCCGATGCTCCACAAGACGCCGTGCCGCTGGCCGGTCTCCATGAGCGTGATGATGTGCAGCTTCCTCATCGAGCCGCCGCCGCGTTCGGCGATCGCCGCGTAGCGCCGGATCCGTTTGAGCAGCGCGAATCGGCCGAGTGGTCCGATGTCTCGGAAGACCGCGCCACCGTCGGAGACGAGCAGGGTGCCGTAGTGGTCCATGGCGGGTTGTGAACCGAGGTTGTCATAGACGCCGCCATCGCTCAGGGTCACGCCGGGCACGAGTTCGTCGCGATCGTCGGCTTGATACTTGCCGTTGACGTAGTCGCTGGGTTCGGCGTGCAGCTCGAGTGGATTGAACACGGGTGGGAAGCACGACGACGCCGCGACGGCGTCGGCGAGCGGGAAGGTTCGAGCGTCGCGATATCCGACCTGGTAGTCGCCCATCCAGACCTGGTTGCCGTCGGTGAGTTGGCCGCGGGTGTCGAACACCCAGTTGACCCCGAAGCTCAGGTCGGTCGCGCAGAAGACGAATCGGGGCCCGCCCCTGCGGGCGAGGTCGCCGAGGGTCAGGTTGTTGGTGAGGCGAGCGGCGTAGATCTTGGCCAGTTCGCGGACGGCGGTGTCGGTCCGGCGCCAGTTGGACGGGAGCAGCCGCTTGAGGAAAGGCGTCGTGCGGATGTTGTGACGGCAGAACTTCTCGAACGGCGCCGCCACCCGTCGATCGAACTCGTTGCGCCCGAGTGGCGCGGTGGGCCAGGGGTCGAGCACCGTCGCGAGGTGGGCGGAGAGAATCGAACCGCCCGACACGCTCGAGATGGCGGTGATGCGCGGCACCAGTCCGAGTTCGTCGAGGCGGCGAACCGCGCCGAGGTGGAAGAGGGCGGCGCGATACCCACCGCCCGAGAGGCACAGCGCCAATTGGTCGGGCCACCAGGATCCGTGCTGCTGGTTGATCGTGGCCGACGCGTCGGTCCCGAGACGCTCGTCTGTCGCGTCCTCCGTCGGTATCGCCATGCCCGTTCACTCCCTGCTGAGTGATCTCGTCGCCGCTCCCGCGGTTCGCGGCGGCATCCTATTTGCCTGGCCGACTCCGGGCTTGGGACCGATCGTTCCCGGCCACCCCGGGCGCGAGCTGGGGTCACTAACGTCGGGACGAAACGCGAAGACCGAGGGGCGCAATGGCGACGATCAGGAACGGGCAGCGTCGGATGTGGCGGCCGAGCCGGTGACCCGCCACCGGATTGTGACGACGGTCTTGGTACTCGGCGTACTCAGTACGACGGCGCTCGTCGCGTGTGGATCGGGCACGACCAGTGAATCGAGCACCGCCACGGCATCCTGCGGCCTGACGGAGTTCCGGAAGGCCAAGAAGCCCGTCGACATCACGATGTGGCACCAAATGGGCAACAACAACGGTCGGGTCTTCACGGCGATGATCGACGACTTCAACCGATCGCAAGGCGACGTGCGCGTCCATCTCGTGGACCAGTC